>CADBNP010000298.1 GCA_902796095.1 uncultured Aeromonadales bacterium
CTTTCAGACTTCCCGCCTCTGCTCTTGCCGCACTGTCGGTTCCCCTGATTCCGGGACTGCGGTTCCATACCGACGGCACGCTTATAACCTGAATGGCCAGTTGAGGATGTTCAAACTGGACATTCATCCACTTCTTGAAAATTTTAAAGCAGATGCTTCTTCTCACGGCGCGGCGGTTGAACAGCCAGGGAGTCTTGTAAAGATAAAGATACCTGGGGACACGTTTGCCGTTAAGGACAAGAGGCCTGAAGGGCGAGGGAAGCGATACCGCCCGGCTGTGAAAATGCAGAGCAAGAAGATCGCTGATGGAATTGGTTTTAAGGATGTAGACTACAGGCTTTCCCGTATCGATGTTCAGATCAGACACGGGATCGACAGGTATAGTGGTGGACTTAACCAGCAGTTTGATCGGCAGATAAAAGATTATTTTAAACAACCAGGTAAACAAAATGCACAGCCCCGCTATAACCGTCTGATTTGAAAGGTGATCTGATGATAAACGAGAGACAGAATTCAGGTCATACTGCAGCAACACGGAAAACGTCACGGTAATTCTTTCATACAGATGCGGAAAAAACAAAGAAGTAACCGACAAAATCGGAAAAATCATTATTCGGAAAGGACGCGTTAGTTCACTCTTCACTCAGGGAGAAAAACTCCATCCGGGAACATTCTGATTCCCGTAATATGAACAGTTTTGCTATGAAGTAACAGTTTTTACAGTTCAACTCACGTACAATACGGCAGAGGGTAAAATGAAAAAGGATCCGGAATGAAATCTGCGGCATATATTCTTCAGTTTGTCAGCCACAACAACCTGGATGTAAACGACGGCGATCTGTCAAATCTGACAGACGGTCAGGAGATCTATTCTCTTGAAAACAGCAGCCGCAGATACAAGGGAAAGTCTTCAGGCGAAGCGCCGCTGCAATATCTGATTGACAAGGCATGGCGGAGCATGAGCGACACTTCTCCTGAAGACAGGAAGATTACAATACTTCCAATAGTGTCCTTCGCCCTGTACAGCGGAACATCCAGGAACGGAGGCCGCAGGCTCTATGAGATTTTTCTTGAAAACATTCAGCTCTATCTCAGGAATCTGGACATACCGTCGGACGCAGTGGAAACCAAACCTGTTTTTTATGATTTCAATGCAGAAACTCTTCAGAAATTTGACTCACCATACAGTTCAACCGATTCCATCACCAGCGGGATTTTTAAATATATAGTATGCAGTGATCCGGAAGCCCGAAAATCCGTGCTTGTTGACTATACAGGCGGTCTCAGGGATACAAGTTATCTTATAACTCTTATCAGCCAGTATCTTTCATTTTTTGAAATTCCGCTGACTAAAATCGTATACAGCAACTACAACAATAAGACCATCTATTCGATTACATATCTCAACCGCATATCAGAGCTTATACGCTGCATTAACAGTCTCAACCAGAGCGGCAATCCGGAGCAGCTGCTGAATTTCTTTCTTAACTCAAAAATAGTGCAGGATGCATCCTGCTCCATAGAGCAGGATGAATATCAGAAGGTGCTGCTGGCATTAAGGGATATTGAGGGATTTTTCAGCTGCATCTGCATTAACAATATGACAAATATTGATAATCATAAAATGAAGCTTGAAGGCTCCATGCAGAAAATCAGAGAACTGGATTCTTCCGGCAACATCTATATTTCACTGTTCTGCAAGCTTTTTGAAAGTATACGTTCCCAGTTCTTTTTGGACGGCAGTGACACCATCGGCTACGAAAGTTTAATCAAATGGTGCGTGACTCATAATCAGATCAATCAGGCCGTAACACTGTTTATTGAAAAGATGCCGGGGAAATATCTTGAATCGCCTTTCATCTCAGGTTTTGTTGACTATGAAGCTGATATTCCAGAACACTCTGTGGATCAGACTCCGCAAAGGTTCTACACCATTTACGATAATCTTATCGTTCTTCACAACAGGAAATGTCCGGTCGATCAGCTCACGCCCGAAAGCACTGTTGACTTGTTTACAGATCTGCTGAAGCAGGCGATCGATCATACAGAAGCAAAGACCGGCACTAATCGGGGAAATCGGATTTTAAAAGATTTAGCAGGGATCGTTTCTGATAAATAC
>CADBNP010000299.1 GCA_902796095.1 uncultured Aeromonadales bacterium
CTAAAATGTGATGTCGCTCATCAATTTTTTCAACCTATGTTATATCCTCAAAAACGGTCAGAATTTTTTATTTCCGACCATTTACAATTAATTTCAGAACATCCCGACAACACGATGCTGCAGAAAATGGAACATTGCGATTGGAACCGCACCGATGCGGGAATTTTTAGGTGAGGCACTTGGGAAATCAGCACGGCATGCTCAGAGGCAAGCTGCATCATTACCGCATAGTTTCAATATAGGTTCAACGTATGGAAAACGGCAACGAAATCATCATACGTCAAGAAAGTTTCCCATCAGCATACCCGTGTAGTCATCTGTCTTTTTTTCATTTTCTTCGGTTTCAACATCCGGGTTAATCAGCAGGCCGCTGATGATTTTTCTGTCTCTTTCAAACGATTCAATAAAATCCAGAATGCAGTCCCTTACAGAATGCGGCACGGGCTTGTCAACATGAACAACCCTGCCAAGCTTGATGTCACGGTCGTCAGAAAATGAAATAAAAATGCGGTTGCTGATGGAAATGCTGTCACTGCAGTTAATCTGAAGAGACAGACCATACAGCTCATCAAAAGTCTGGATGTCAAGGGGCATAGACAGCTTGAGAATACTTCTGTCCGGATCAACTTCAATCACTATTTTTCCGCCGTAGTGCCTGAGCGTGAATGACTCGGACCATGTCTTCATAGGGGAAAAGCCATAGGAATCTAAAAGTTTCAGTGCTTCATTGACAGTTTTAAAAAAATAATTCTCTTCCATGTAACTCACTAGTCGCTGACAATTAGTGATTTATATCACCAAATATGGATTAGTGGACAACATCCATAATCCACCCCTTTCTCTTTTCAATGAGAGTTAAATTTGCAAAAGGCCGGAAATGATTTCTGACATTCTTTTGTTGTCGATTTTCTTTTCTAAATCACAGGGGGATCGTGACATGCAAAATATCATCTGATGATGCCGGGACCTGCAGCATGTAATCATATCCTTTCTCAGAAATTCCGTACAGACCCTCTCATCCGGTACACGCTGAATTTAAGATTAGGTCTGAAATGATTTCTTTCGAAAATCCGGAAATTATCCTCCAGAACTTTCAAAGGAACTCTCAGAAGGATCAGCCTTGAATGCCGATTAAGGGACTCTGATCCGGTTGAGCAAACAAAGTTAAAAGAAGAGCAAATCCTGATTCAAAAACCGACTGCGGCACCCTGTAACCCAGGCACGCACTACGTTACGTAAATCATGACGAATATATCCGATAACCTCAGGTGGCAACGCCTAATCTGTTTTCGGCTGAATCAATCTGTCGAATTTTTACGTTTCCGGCGCAGCATGAATTGTTCCTGATACCCTACCCGCAACCTGCACCGGTTCTTCTTCCGATCTGCTCCTTTATTCTGACACTCTGAATGAATCTATACAGAACCGGTATTTTAAGCGGCTATCCGACCTGGAAACATCCATGAACACATCAAGCACCGGAGTCACCAGGGACAAGAAGAAAACAATCCACATCTGCGCACTGGACAGTGCTGCCAGAAAAAACCAATCAGCGGCAATCCCGAAAGTCCGATGCACATCCCGTATCACCGCGGACATTTGGAAGGAAAGGACATAATGAACAGAATATCAGCACTGCCCAAAACAGCAACTTAAGATCAAATGCATGCCTGTCAGTGAATTAATACGATCCGGAAATCAGTAAGCAAACACAACTACTTTGCTGCTCCCAGCAGAAATTTTGCACATTACGTCCCTGGACGTCTATACAGCAACACTGCAAGGAAACTATACGGACAGTCCGCGGTTGCGGCGGGAAACCGGCTTTGAAGGTCCGCTAATTGAATCCTTCATAAAGGCAACTTTCTGGCCGGCCTCCCTTTCAGCCTCAGTCTCTGCCTGCTTGAGCCTGTTCTTGGCCTCAGCCACTATTTCCTCATCAGTAGGAATATCATATTTTTCAAGTTCCTTTTCAAGTAATTCCAGCTGTTTATCGAATTTATCCAGTTCCCGCTCTGTTTTTTCAATAAACTGATCAACCTGCTCAGTAGAAACCATAGCAAACTCCTCTTCCTAAAAGTAATAAATAATTTAGATTATTAAAATTTCAAAACGGTGCGAAATTTACCTAAAGCAATATTCTCAGTCCTGCATTTTCGACTGAATGATTTGTGACATCCTTACAAACACTCGGTGCCATAGGGCATCAATACCGTAATACTTTGATGTTACCACAATACTGTTATATTTGCTGACTGTGTCTGAGACAATTTGTTGTCTTCAACACATTTTTTCTTAACAGTTCTGATTCTGCAGACATAACACGTAAGCATCTGTTATGACAGGGATATCGGAAACAGGAATGAAGCGTCTCCTTCAAATTAATGACAGAATACAGGCATGCATAAAATGCAGGTTCAGAGCGTGGTTTAACCTGTCAGTTCAGTACCACGCCTGACTAAAATAAAATAATTCATTTTCTGTAACCTTTGATGAAACTGAACGTTGTCAAACCAAACGATATAATTTTTTCAAGAGGTACTTAAAATGATTGACGGTATTAATAATCAGAATTCACAGGTTGACGCAGCCTCCGCAAGCGGCAGATTCGGTGCATCTGTTTTCAACACTACAAGTATTGAGCTTGTTTTTGCCCAGCTGCAGATGGAACTGTCCAAGGACAACAAGGAGCTGGCCAGAGAAAAGATCAACCAGATCAAGGCAGATCAGGAAATTCAGAAGAAATTCACAGACTATGTCGTCCAGTTAAGAAACTTAACCAACGGCAAAAAGGATGATGCGGACGTGGATAATCCTGACAGGAAAGTTGAAAATCTTCACGCAGAAATCAATAAGTTTCTGACTTCAAACGGTTTTGACGGTATTTCACTCACAACCAAGGTCAAGGACATCAACCTTGCAATTCAGAGTCTTCAGAATATGCAGGAAACCGTGGGCTCCAGCGTTCAGCAGGAAATGCTTCTCATCCAGGA
>CADBNP010000300.1 GCA_902796095.1 uncultured Aeromonadales bacterium
GGATGAACGCACCGAAAGGACATTTCTGAATAAAATTCCGCAGAAAACCAGAATCAAAATCGGGTTCATCGACTAAACTAGATTATATTGTAGCATATTTTTGACTGTCAAGCATCAGCGGTTACCCGCCCCGGCAGGATACAAAAGCACGGAAATTTCGCTGAAAATAACAGATAAACCGGTACAGAATCGGTCAAAACCTGATAGAAATACAAACTCCTCACTCCCTGCCGAATAGTCCGCCGGAATACCGATATGATAGAATACGGACGGTTCAGGCAGACTTTTGTCCAAGCAAAAGCTGCCGGACGATGCGGAACCGGAATACCGGAATAAAGGACAGGAAACAGACAGATCGGGAGCAAGGAAAAAATGTTAAAAAAATTCGGGATCTACTACATTATTTACGGCATAAAGATGCTCAGATTCAGCGAAATTCGAACCTTTATTCTTATTCCTCTTGCCATAAATATTCTGATTTTGGCCATGGCAACATCATATGTATGGTACAGAACATCAGAACTGGCAGAGTATGTGGAATTTGAGCTTCCGGACTGGCTTTCCTTCTGTCAGTATCTGGTAATACCTCTGGTCCTGCTGGTATTTATGGTGCTGTCATACTACCTGTTCGCCACTGTCGCCGGCATCCTGGCTGCCCCCTTTAACGGTATTCTTGCAGGAAAGGCCGATGAAATCATACAGCAGCGCAGGCTGAAGGATGAATCCGTGTCGACAACACTCAAAGATGTTCCGCGCATAATTGCGCATGTACTCAGAGTTCTCGCGTATACTCTGCCGAGAATGCTGCTGGCACTTCTGATGCTGCTTATTCCTGTTGCAGGATATGTCTGCTGGCTTGTTTTTTCGGGATGGATTGTGGCCATCGGCTACCTGGACTGTGCCGGCGACAACCATCACAAATCACTGAAATCACTGGTAGAATCCATGAGAGTGAACAGAACAGCCTGCATTGGTTTCGGAATATCTGTTTATTTCATGATGCTGATACCTTTTCTGAATCTCTTTGTAATACCGGCGGCAGTATGCGGAAGCACAAAACTTCTGGCCGACTTGGACGGCGGATCCATAAAGGGTGACAAGGAGATTTTTGAGACAGACGAGTCTGAGCAGAAAGAAACAGGACCGGCGGCGGAATCTGATCAGGCAGGAACAGATAATCCGGAAGATCATGCAGCGACCGCTGATGAACCATCCTCCCCGGTTCAGTGAGAAACGCAGACTGACTGAAAGAGTTCAGAGGAAATGAACAATATAGACGTAAGCTTCAGTGATGTGACGCAGTCTCACATCCAGTCCCGAAGTTTGGTTCTCAGTCTCATAATCGCCTGGTTCAGGATCTGACAGACCCTGGATTCGCTCACTTCGATAACAAGACCTATTTCCTTAAGATTGAGTTCGTCGTTGTAGTAAAGGGAAAAAACCAGCGCCTCCCTTTCAGGAAGTGACTCTATTGCTCCAGCAAGTGCATGCCGGTATTTTTCATGCATAACGGAAGTCAGAGGACTGTCCTCGTTGACGTTCTGATTCTCAAACACAATGGCATCGGCAGGAACGCCGATATCCTCGATTGCAGAAATCCTTGAAGTTGAAGACTCGTACAGCATGGTATGGTATTCACTTATGGAGACGTTCAGATAATCCGCCACCTCCTCGTCGGTCGGATCACGCCCTTTACTTTTTGCCAGTTCCACCATGGCTTCACTGATCCGTCTTGTATTCTGATGAACAGATCTTGGAGCCCAGTCACCCTTTCTGATATCGTCTATCATGGCTCCCCGGATGCGGATGCTGGCAAAAGTCTCAAAGGATGCACCCTTGGATGCATCAAAATTCTGTGCGGCGTCAAGAAGCCCCAGCATTCCGGACTGAATAAGATCATCAAGAAGCACAGACGCAGGAAGACGGCCTTTGAGATGCAGGGCGATTTTTTTAACCAGAGGAGCATATTCCGAAACAAGTTTTTCGGATTTATCCCGTTTGTCGTCCCTGTAATATGCTCTAACAGCCATTATTCAGTAAAAATCCCAGTAAAAAACAAAAACAGACTCCGCACCGGACCGATCTGTCCGCTACATTTCCCTGATTGACAGCATATTCTCAATAAAAAACTGCAGATGTCCCTCGGCCTGATACGGAATAGGCCAGGTCAGCGCCCTGTTGGCCAGGGCTCTGAAGGAAATGGAGGCAGGCGACTTCGGAAATGCATCAACAATAACCTGCTGCTTCTTGATGGCCAGTTTTACATTCGGATCGTAGGGAATGCACCCCACAAATTCCAGAGAAGCATCAAGAAATCTCTCGGTAACCTTTGTAAGCTTAAGAAACAGATCCTGTCCCTCCTTCATGGAGCGAACCATGTTGGCCACGATTTTAAAACGGAACACACCGTATTCTCTGCTCAGGATCTTCATCAGAGCGTATGCATCAGTTACAGATGTCGGTTCATCGCAGACAACCACAAGAATATCCTGTGCGGCACGGGCAAAATTAAGCACCATATTGGAAATGCCGGCGGCGGTGTCCACTATGAGCACATCCACCTCCGTTTTAAGATCACCGAAAGCTCTTATCAGTGCTGCATGCTGCGTCGCCGAGAGCTCAACCATGGACTGGGTACCTGATGTTGCAGGCAGGATCATAAGACCGTAGGGACCGGTGATGATTATGTCATCCAGCGAGCATTCGCCGTTTATCACGTTGAAAAGATTGTTCTTGACGCTAAGTCCCAGCATCACATCAATATTGGCAAGTCCCAGATCCGCATCCAGAAGCATCACTTTCTTTCCCAGAGACGCCATGGTGATGGCAAGATTGAGGGATACATTGGACTTACCGACGCCGCCCTTTCCTCCCGTCACCGTAATCACCTTAACGCGATGATTCGGCGTAGCAATAGACGGCTGCTGCTTCATAGATGTTCTCAGTCCGTGAGCCTGATCCATATTTGCTGATGTCATAAAATTCCCCGCGTTCTAAAAATTACGTTCTTCTTCCATGTAGGCCATTGCCAGCTGCACCAGTTTTGCTCCGCTGGCAACCTCCAGATCCTCCGGCACACGCTGACCGTTAGTTGTATAGCATACCGGGATCTGATTGCTCATGCATACTCCGAGAACATCACCAAGACCAATGCTCTCGTCAAGCTTTGTCAGGACAGCGCCGGACAGTTCGACCCTGCTGAACTGATCAAAAGCCTCCTGCAGCACTCTCCGCTGCCCTGTTGCAGGGAGTACAAGATAATTATGAATATGAATATTGGAGCTGTTAACCAGCTGATCCAGCTGGGCCGTCAGACGATCATCCCTCTGCCCCATACCTGCAGTATCTATTAATACTAATCGACGGTTGCGCAACTGGTATAAAACATTCTGCATTTCTGACATATCAGTCAAACTTTTGACTGTACATCCCATAATTCTTCCATAGGTCTGAAGCTGTTCATAGGCTCCGATACGGTAATTGTCAGTAGTGATAAGAGCAACCTGATCCGCTCCGTAACGCATTGCAAAATGAGCGGCAAGCTTGGCAATGGTGGTGGTCTTGCCGACTCCGGTAGGACCGACCAGAGTTACGGCGCCGCCGCGCTGAAGGATTTCATCATTTCCTATCAGAAGATTTCTGCTGATGATCATGGCCAGATTTCTCCAGCTCTGACGCAGATTATCAGACTGGGGAAGCTGCTCTGCCAGATATTTTGCGTAATCCTCCGTAAAGCCGCCGCGGATCAGAAGCTTGAGGATCATGGCTCTTACAGGCTCCCTGCGCTCCATGTCATCAGTCATAAGACCAGCCAGCTGTGACTGCAGAAGCTTCCGAATACCTGCCATCTCCTCCTGCATGGCGGCGATGGCGGGATCCTGTGCCGAAAGCACAGAACTCCGGCGTGACGGTTCCGGAGCCTGGCCGGTCGATCCCGCACCGGTCTGCTGCTCTGCCAGAGTTTTAGGATATTCACCCCCTGCCGGCTGGGCACCGGCAGCACTTCGATGACTCTTCTGTCTTGAAAGCAGTTCATTCAGGGTATTGGCCATCTGCTCATTGTTCTTCGCAGCCCGGGAGCGGGAAGCTGAAGATCGCTCATATCCGCCGAAGGAAGGCTCGGAGGTGGCAACCTTCGCCGCCGCCATGGCCCTTGAAGAGATGGTTACATTCTCGTCATCATAATCCCGTGATGATCTGCCCCGGGCTGTGGAAGAAGATGAAGCACGCGGTGAGGAGGACTCCGGAGGAATGTTATCCTCCTCATAAGCAGCCACAATCTCCACACCTTCCGCGACCTTCTTATTGGACATAATAACAGCGTCAGATCCCAGCTCCTCCTTGACCTTGGCAAGAGCAGATCTCATGTCCTTAGCTAAAAAGCGCTTAATTTTCACGGTAAAACTCCATCAACCCGAAGGATCTAATGCTGACCTATCGAGCTTACAATTCTAATCTGCTTTTCATCCGGAACCTCCTGATATGACAGTACACGAAGTCCCGGAATCGATGTTTTGACAAACTTGGCCAGTGTTCCTCTGAGTACGCCCGACGTAAGAAGAATTGCCGGCTGTCCCTCCAGCTCCTGGTTCTGTGTTGCCTCAGCCAGCGACTGCTGCATTCTTTCCGCAAGTCCGGGTTCGATTCCGATACCCTCTCCGCCGGAACTCTGCAGAGACTTGTGCAGCAGCTTCTCCAGATCCGGTGCCAGAGTTATCACGGGAATAACCGGATCTCCGCCCACCAGATTCTGAACAATAAGTCTTCTCAAAGCCACGCGGCATGCGGCATTCAGCACCTCGGGATCCTGGCTGCGGGGAGCATACTCCACAACAGTCTGGAGAATGGTTCTCATATCTCTGATGGGAACCTCCTCATACAGCAGCTTCTGCAGCACCTGAACCAGAATGCCGAGACTTACCACGCCTGGAATAAGTCCCTCCACAAGCTTCGGCTGATTCTTGGCCACCTGATCCAGCAGATTCTGCACTTCCTCGTGGCCAAGGAGGGAGGATGCATTGTTTGTCAGGATCTGACTGATATGGGTGGCTATTACGGTAGGTGAATCAACCACGGTATATCCCAGACTCTGAGCCTGTTCCGATTGCTCAGGAGAAATCCACACGGCCTCCAGACCAAAAGCTGGATCCTGCCCCTCTATACCCTTGATGGTACCAAAAACCTCTCCCGGATTGATAGCCATCTGCTTATCCACATACACTTCGGATTCACCCATGGTAACACCCATTATGGTAATCCGGTAATTATTGGCCGGCAGATCAAGATTGTCTCTGATATGAACGGCCGGCACAAGAAAACCAAGTTCCTGGGACAGTTTTTTTCTTACACCCTTCACACGATTGAGAAGTTCTCCGTTCTGGTTCTTGTCCACAAGGGGTATGAGACGGTAACCGATTTCAAGACCGATTGTATCAACCTGTGCAACATCGTCCCAGCTTAAATCCTTCTGCTTCTGCTCCACAGCCTTCTTTGCCTCGGCCGCCTTTCGTTCCATCTGCTCCTTCTCCTCCTTGCTTATCTTCTTTGGAGCAAATTTCTGAAGTCCGTAGCCAAGTCCTCCCACCATGATAGCAAACAAAAGGAAAGCAAAATGAGGCATCCCCGGAACTATTCCCATTACAAAAAGAATTCCGGCGGCAACATACAGCGTTCTGATATCGCCGAACATCTGTCCCAGAACCAGAGTACCAAGCTCTGACTCGTCATTCTGACGGGTGATAATGATTGCCGAAGATATGGAAAGAAGAAGCGAAGGTATCTGGGCCACCAGACCGTCACCGATGGTAAGCTTTGTATAGATTGTCACCGCATCGGCAAAAGCCAGATCATGCTGTCCGACGCCGACTATCAGACCTCCGATAATATTGATGGCCATAATTATAAGACCGGCGATGGCATCGCCCTTTACGAATTTGGAGGCACCGTCCATGGAGCCGTAAAACTCAGCTTCTGCCGCAACCTCGCGGCGGCGCTCCTTGGCCTTTTCCTGATCAATAAGACCGGAATTAAGATCTGCGTCAATCGCCATCTGCTTTCCCGGCATGGCATCAAGTGTAAATCTGGCTGTTACTTCGGAAATACGTCCCGCACCTTTGGTGATTACTACAAAATTAATAACCATCAGAATGATGAATACTATGAGACCGACAACATAGTTTCCTCCGATAACAACATCACCGAAGGACTTGATAACCTGACCGGCAGCCGCATCGCCGGCTGCTCCGTTAATGAGAATGACGCGGGTGGAGGCGACATTAAGGGCAAGACGAAGGAGCGTTGCTATCAGCAGAATTGTGGGAAAGGACGCAAAATCCAGGGGTCTTTTGGACAGAATGGAAACCATCAGCACCACAATCGCTATGGTGATATTGAAAACAAAGAAGATGTCCAGCATCCATGCGGGAATAGGAAGCACAACCATCGCCAGTCCGCCCAGGATCAGCGTCGGTGTGCCAAAGCCCTTCTTCATCAGCTGCCGGAGTTTGGGTCCGGTCAGATACTGCTTTATCTCAGCAACAGTCATTCACTACAAACAGTAATCCATTATTGATCACGATTATACATCGTGACGACAATGCAAATTGTGTGCTAGAACGAGATTCTGGCAGATGCTGA
>CADBNP010000301.1 GCA_902796095.1 uncultured Aeromonadales bacterium
CGTGTGGCTTCCCGCCATGTCAGAGTAGGTAATTGTCAGGCACCCCTTCAGGGAGGAGTTAGGTTTCTAGCTCCTCCTTTTCCTTTTCTGCTTTTAACGTAAAGACTTTTCAGATCGACTGATAAAGAGTCAATATTTTATCAGTTTCCAATTCTTCTGATGTGTATTTGTTACAGTCTATCTTCTTTATTTTAATTTGTTCATCTTTTGTAACAGCTGCTATTTTGAAATTTTGGTATGTTCCTGACCAAACACGGCATGGTAATACCTTGTTTTTATGAAATATTTTTTCACTATATGGATCAATTTCTATGGATGCAAATGATTGGATACCATCTCCGAGGTATTTTCCTATTGATTCTCTTATTACCCACATTTCAAAAAATCTAGCCTTTGCATCCGTATTGTTCATTATGTACTGATATTCTCTGTTGCTGAAAAACCTTTTTGCTATGGGTAATACGTTCCTTTCTTTTACTTGTTCAATATCCACACCGATTTCTGTGTTACTTATTCCTAAAAGAATGATGTTTCCGGTATGTGACCAGTTAAATTTAGGGTATTTATCACCGTCGAGATATGGTTTGCCGTTATCAGTTTTATTTAATTTATGCAGTTTAAACTCACCTACCTTCATATATTCCCTCACTGCCAGCGTTAGCAAGCTGAGTGCAGTCAGGTGTGCATGGAGATAGTTTGGATTGCTTATTTTCGATGTGTTTTCGTCAATGACGTCAGGAGACAGCAACGATCTGTATTTAAGTTCAGAATCGTTGCTTGAGACTCTTGTTATATAAAGAATTGCCATCAGTAGTTGGACAGAATGACGGCGCTGTATGGCTGCAACTGGTTATTCGTGTTAGCCGGGTTTGTGGAAAGAATTACCTTAAGTCCATCCACTCCATCAAAATTCTTAACGGCAGAACTGAAGTTCAGTAAAACTCGACTCCTACCGTTGTTGATAACAATTGTATTTTCATCGTTTTCAACTTCGTATATGGAATCTTCACCAGTGTATCCTATTACTTTACTTTTTTTCAGTTTTATCAGATTTTGATAAACAGACAGAATTTGCCTGTTCTCATCATTGCTGAGTTTGTCCCAATCAAGACGACTGTCATTGAAAGTTTCTACGTCATGTGAGTCTCTTGGTTCAATTTTTGAGAACTGCCATTCCTTCTTTCTTCCTTCTCTGACAGCTTCAATCAGCCAAGGATCAGAAAACGATTCAAAGAAAAGGAATGGATTAGTTTCCCCGTATTCTTCACCCATGAAAATCAGAGGAATGTTTTTACTTGAAAACAGAGTAACAGCAGCGAGCAAAGTCTTGTCCCTGCCGGCACTACTTATGAATCTGTCACCTTTTACACGGTTTCCTATCATATCGTGATCCTGTATGTAGATCACGCATTGATGAGGCTTTACACCTTCAGGCTTTGTTCCAGAATAATCTTCTATTGCGTAGTTAAATCTGCTTCCATCCAGAACATATGTCTGCTTGAGAGATGTAATAATATCCTTGAAAGGATTAGGAGCAAAACTCTTGAACAACCTGTCATTACTGTCAGGAGTCAGAAAAGCACGAATTGAAAGACCAAAATCATCAACCCACTGACTGTCACAGGCATCTCCGTTGTCTTCTGCTGATGTAACATTTTTGTCGTTACGCAGATGCTCGGCTATCATGAGTATTTCTCGGTTTTCTTCCTTACCAATTTTATGTGCCAGATCGCATATTTCTCTCTGAATTCTGGATTCTGAACAGTCCAGAATCATAGACCAGGCATCAAGTCTGAAACCGTCAAACCCTATATCTCTAAGCCACCATTCTACGTTTCCAAGGAAGAATTCTCTTACACCGGAACAATCCTTGGAATCATAGTTTATTGCCGAACCCCAAGGTGTATCAGCATCCTTTGTATACTGTGCGTAGAAACCTGTATAGTTGCCTTCAGGTCCGAAATGGTTATAAACAACATCATTAATTACTGCTATGCCAAGTTCGTGAGCCTTATTTAAGAACTTCCTCAGATCCTCATATGTGCCGTAACTGCTTTCAAGGGCATAGATAAATACGCCGTCATAACCCCAATCGTAGTTTCCGGGAAATTCACCTATTGGCATTAATTCAATAACATTTATTCCCAGATCAGCAAGGTATTGAAGTTTGGCCTCAGCTGCCTTTATCGTGCCTTCCTTTGTGAAGGTTCCTAAGTGCATTTCATATATAACGGCATCTTCCATTTTGACGCCATGCCAGTTTGTAAGATCGCTTTTCTTTGGATTGACAATCATTGAACCGCTGTGAACACCAAAAGGCTGGTACTTTGAAGCAGGATCAGGATATGATCTTTCCCCGTCTAAAATGATCCAGTACAGAGATCCCTCTGGAAGTCGATTACATGAACCAGTCCAGTATCCATCTTTATCTAAATTTAAGTTAAATTTAGTTTTGCCGTTATTTAATTCAACTTCTACAGTTTTTCTATAGGGAGCGTATATTCTGAAACAGGACTTGTCACTGTCATAATAATGACCAAGCTTTACCATATCATAATCCTTTATATCTTCTAAAGAGTTCTCTACCGATTATACATGATAAACTACTTTGACTCTTTTTGTTTAGACCTACTTTAAATTTTGATGATTTTATCTTGACGGATTATGGATCGGACGTAAAGAAATGTTGTTGTAAAAAACAGCTGATAGTTTTAGAAATTTGCTGATTGATAAAAAAAGGAAGGTGAAGACCTTCCTTTTTTCTGCTATTTGCGATGTTAAAGAATTACTTCTTGTAACGAATAGCTAAGTTGTCTAAACGGTTGTTAGCGTTGTCAGCTGAAGCCTGAGCTGCCTGAACGTCAGACTTAAGAGCATCAACCTGAGCAGCAAGGTTATCAACCTTGTTTGAAAGAGCCTGAACGTCAGCTTCTAACTTAGAAGTATTCTGGCAACCTGCTAATAAAGCTGAGCCCATAACTAATGCTGAAACAGCAACTGAAATTTTGTTCATTTTAATCTCCGAGAAATTTAAACACAGAAAACGATTCATAAACCATTTTCTAGGAGTTATGTTATCATTTTTTAAGCAAAAATCAAACAATATTCGATGTATTTCACATTTTTTAAAATTTACTCTTTTACAAGGATCTTTCTTTCTGAAGTATCATCCTGGTTTTTTTCTCCCATATACGACTTTTCCATCTTATGTACATGCTTATTCCCCTAATCCATTCGTCGCAGGTGAAAGCTATCCACACACCCAGAAGACCCATCTTCATATATATTCCAAGGAAGTATTCTAAAGGAACAGCAATACACCACATTGATATAACAGCCATAACAAGAGGAAAATTAGGATCGTTCGCAGCCCTCAGTGCATTTATGACTATTACATTGAATGAGCGTCCGGGCTCCATAATGACTGAAAGCAGAATTAGTGGTGCTGCCAGTTCAAGAACCTCTTTGGAACCGTTTGAAAAGACGCAAAGAATTATATTTGTAAAACCGCATGCCATAACTGATGTTATGACAATGGAGCCTGCAAGCCCTATTTTTAGACTTTTAAGTAGTCTTTCATATACGATATCAAAATTTTTTGCTCCGATGTGATATGCCACTATAATCTCTGTAGCAGATCCAACTGATACGGCAAATAGCATCAAATACATACATACTGTCTGAAAATAGTAGGTGTGGGTTGCAAGTTCGTAGTTTCCCATTGATGCGATAAATGCTGTAGCCACCATGAACTGTGTATTCCATGCAAAATTTTCTCCTGCTGCAGGAGCTCCGATTTTGAGAATCTTCTTTATGAAGTATATATTCGGTTTGAATAAAAATTTAGGATAAATTTTTATTCCTATCCTGTTCTTGTAAAGATGATGTATGACGATGATAGATGAAAGACGCCCTATGACGGTAGATATGGCAGCTCCGTTCAACCCCATTTGCGGTAATCCCAAAAATCCGAACAGGAGAATAAAGTTAGAGCAGATAGTTACCAGGTTGGCAGTAAGTGAAGAATACATGGATTCTTTTGTGTATCCATATGCTCTGAGGATTGATGCATAGCAGATACTTACAGCTTCAAAAACAAAACTGAATGATAGTATAGTCATATACTGACATGCTTCGTTGTGAATGTCTTTATCGATCTGCATAAGATCAAGAATTTGATGATTGAAAAACAGAATAGTTAAAAGAACCAGCATTCCTATGATAAGGTTGATGCCGAAGGAGCAGTGTATGATTCTCTTCAGTTTTCTCTTTTCCCTGCTTCCCAACAATTGCGCAACGGAAACACATGTTCCCAGTCCCACAAAATTAAAAATTACTATGCTTAATCCGAAAATTTGATTTCCAACTGTCATGGAGGCTACATAAAGCACTGAGATTTGACTTATCATCAGGATGTTGACAGATCCCGTCAGAACTCTTAAAAGAAGATCTGCAAAGATGGGCCATGCCAGCTGAAAGAGATTTTTGTTGTAGTTTGAGTTTATTTCATTCATGATGAAGAACGTGTAAGAACGGGATTCTTTTGTTTATAATGTCCTGCGTGTGCAAAAATCACGAATTCAGGATTGTTATTATGCCTGCCACTCCTGATTGAACTGCAGATGGGCAGTAACCAGTGTTTGTGGAGAACGGCGTAAAATCAAGGTACCAGTCAAAAAATAACTGTCTCAGAAACAATCATCCAATAAACTTAGTCGTGCGGCGAGTCAATTATTCCATACATTTCTTTTACGTGGGTAATAAACTTTGTTGCTAATGCATTTGGGTGTCTTTCATTATCCCATGAGAGTAAATAATCCACATTTATAGTTGGTGATATATTTTTTATTACTACATTAGCACTGGATGAGATATTCTTAGCAACTGATGCAGGGAAAAGAGCAATTCCGAGATCCCTGCTTACAAGTTTAGCCGCATTTGATGAGTGAGCTGTTTTAACTATAAAATGAGGTTCCTTCTTAAAATTTTTAAACCAACCTCTTATTTCATCTTCGCGCGAACGTCTTGAAGAAATTATAAGATCTTTATCGATAAGTTCGTCCAATGTTATGTACAGCTTTTTTGATTTGCCTAAGGAAGCATTTGCAGGAATAATTGCAACCCAGTTTTCTGAAAATACCTTAAAACCATCTAATAAATCACAATTGGTAGGAGTCATAGTTATTGCAAGATCTATGAGTCCAGATTTCAGGCGATCTGTTAAATCATCCACATTCCCGCACCATAAGTTATATGTTACGTTGGGATAGATTTTTTTAAATGATTCTATCCATTCTGCTACAAGTGTTGGACCGTTACTGTCAACATGACCAATATATAGAGTTCCGCTAATACCATTTTGCATTTCTGATATTTCTGTTTTAGTCATATCAACCAGGGTTAGAAGTTGTTCTCCTCTTCTCTTAAAAGCTAAACCTTCTGCAGTCAATGTTAAATGTCGTTTGCCCCTGATAAAGAGAGTGCAGCCAAGCTCATTTTCAAGTTCCATGAGAGCTCTGCTCAAAGGTGGTTGTGACAAGTGTAATTTTTCAGCGGCTTTAGTGATATTAAGTTCTTCTGCTACCGTTATAAAGTACCGAATTTGTCTTAGATCCATAAAAACTGCCCCACTCTCCTGTTTTAATTTTATCATACCTTAAAGGTATTGTTATATTGTTATTATAGTATTTTATTAAAATTTAACACAGATCTATAATTCCCCCGAATGAGTGGAAACGGAAAGATAGACAAATAAAAATACAGTGCATGATGATCAAAAAAATGATGGTGCAAGTTCGTCATGCAAGTAATCCGGCTTTATTGATGCGATCAAGAACGTTAGTAACGGGAAATTTTCAGATTAGAAAATGTCCGTAACAAAGGAGCCGGCGTTTAATAATCAGAGTATGAAAAAAGGTAGCTACCGACAGTACAATCTGAATTTTTTTTCAAAGGTACGCTCAGTCACAATAAATAGTTACGTGTACTGAGTAACAGAGTGCATAGGAAACTTTCTTATTCCTGTTGATTACGAAATTTTTGAAAGTGATTTATGCATATATGCCTTAGAAATAAATACGTAATCGAATAATTTAAATTTAAAGTTTGCTCTTACATGTGCAATGGAGTTTACAACATGTCTGTATACGAACACGGTTATTACAAAACAAACCATGAGGCATCATTAATTGAGCATGATGCATGTGGCATTGGAATGGTTGTTAATATTGATGGCAAGAAAGAATACCGTACTCTTGATGATGCTCTGTCTATTGTGGAAAAGCTTGAGCATAGAGCTGGTAAGGATGCCGCCGGAGAAGTTGGTGATGGAGTCGGGATTTTATTACAGATATCTCATGGTTTCTTTAAAAGAGTAGCTGCCGATTCAGGGATCAATGTAGGAGAAGCCGGAGATTATGGCGTTGGAATGTTTTTCCTCCCCCAGGATCTGAGAAAAAGAACCTTGGCAATGAGACTTTTTCAAGTTAACTGTGAAAAAAACGGGTTAAAAATTTTAGGCTGGAGAGAAGTTCCGACACATCCTGAAATTCTTGGAAAGAAGGCTCTGGACTGTATGCCATACATCGGGCAGTGTTTTATTGAAAGACCAAAGGATTGTCCAAAAGGCATTGATTTCGATCGTAAGCTTTACGTATGCAGACGAGAATTTGAACAAAGTGCTGAAGATACCTATATCAACTCATTATCCTCCAGAACAATAGTTTATAAAGGTATGTTTCTGGTAGGTCAGTTACGCCGTTTCTATACTGATTTACAGAGCAGAGATTATGAAACCTCTATTGCCATGGTGCATTCCAGATTTTCTACCAATACAACTCCTTCATGGGAAAGAGCTCATCCGTATCGTCTTATTGCACATAACGGAGAGATCAATACTATTCGCGGAAACCATGATCGTATGCTGGCACGAGAAGAAACCCTTCATACACCATGGCTGGATGAATATGCCGATAAGACATTCCCTGTAATCCATGCTTCTGGTTCAGATTCTGCCATGCTGGATAATACACTCGAATTTTTTATGATGAACGGTGTACCTCTTCCGCTTGCAGTTATGATGATGATCCCTGAACCTTGGAAAAATGATACCTACATGGAACAGGAGAAAAAGGATTTTTATCATTACTATGCAACCATGATGGAACCATGGGACGGACCTGCCGCTATTTTATTTACAGATGGTGAAATTGCTGGAGCTACATTGGATCGCAATGGCTTGCGTCCATCCAGATATTACATTACTGATGATCACCGATTGATTTTATCCTCGGAGGTTGGGGTATTAGATCTTGACCCATCACACATTGTAAAGAAATCACGTTTGCAACCTGGCAAAATCCTGTTAATTGATACCAACGAGGGTCGCCTGGTTTTAGATGAAGAATGTAAAGATTTATATTCTAAAAAATATCCGTATGGTGAATGGCTTTCTTTAAATTTACTTCAGTTAGCTGAACTTAAAATACCGAATAAAAAGATTCCGACTCACAGTCAGGAAATGCGGGATCGTTTATACAGAGTATTCGGTTATACATACGAAGATGTAAAAGAGCAGATTTTACCGATGGCTTCTAACGCAACAGAAGCTACCGCTTCCATGGGCCACGATATTCCTTTGGCTGTATTATCTGAAAAACATCAGTTGCTGTTTTCTTATTTCAAACAGTTGTTTGCTCAGGTTACCAATCCGCCGATTGATTCAATCCGTGAAGAAATTGTCACCGACACATCGGTTTATGTTGGTTCGGATGGTAATCTTTTGGAGCCATGCGGGGAAAATTGCCGTGTTCTGCAAATTAACAACCCTATTTTGACAGGTGTTGATTTACTTAAAATCAAATCTCTGGATCAGGAAGGATTCAAGAGTGGTGTTGTATCTATTCTTTACTATAAAAACACTTCTCTGGAAAAGGCTATTTCTCAGCTTATTGTTAATGTTGATCGTCTCTGCAGTAAGGGCGTTAATATTGTAATCCTTTCTGACAGAGGCGTTGATGAGAACCATGTTCCGATTCCTTCACTGCTTGCTGTTTCTGCTACAGAGCAACATCTGGTAGAAACCAAAAAGAGGACTGCCGTTTCTATTGTTTTAGAAAGCGGTGAACCGAGAGACGTTCATCAGATGGCAACATTGCTTGGTTTTGGTGCCCGTGCCATCAATCCTTACCTTGCTCATGAATGCATTGCAGAGCTTATAGACAAGGCAATTTTGGACAAGGATTACCACACTGCCATTGCTGATTACAATTCCGCTGTATTGCACGGTATTGTTAAGACAGCTGCCAAGATGGGCATTTCAACATTGCAGTCTTATCAGTCCGCAAAGATTTTTGAAGCTGTCGGAATTTCAAAGAATGTTATAGACAAATACTTCACCGGCATAACGAGCAGAGTCGGCGGAATTGATTTGGATGAAATTTCCGAAGGCATTCTTTTCCGTCATGATCGTGCATTTGATCCAATGGGTCTTGCTGTTGATACCAGTCTGGAAAGCACAGGATTCCACGGTTTGAGGAGCGGAACGGATAAGGAAGATCATCTCTACAACCCTCAGACTATCATTGCTTTGCAAAGTGCCGTCAGGGCCGGAAGTTATGCAATGTTCAAGGATTACTCTGCCATTGTGGACAATGAAAAGCCTCATACCCTGAGGGGACTGATAGATTTCGTAAAGGTTGATAATCCTATCCCGCTGGAAGAAGTTGAACCGGTTTCCGAGATTGTCAAACGCTTCAAGACCGGTGCCATGTCATATGGATCAATTTCCAAGGAAGCACATGAAACTCTGGCTGTTGCCATGAACCGCCTTGGTGGTAAATCAAATACAGGAGAAGGCGGTGAGGATCCTGTTCGTTTCGGAACAGAAAAGAACAGCAAGATTAAGCAGGTGGCTTCCGGCAGATTTGGAGTAACAAGCGAATACTTAAATAATGCTGAAGAGATTCAGATCAAAATGGCGCAGGGTGCAAAGCCTGGAGAGGGTGGTCATCTTCCAGGAAAGAAAGTTTACCCTTGGATTGCTGAAAGAAGGTATTCAACTCCCGGAGTTTCGTTAATATCTCCTCCGCCTCATCATGATATTTACTCAATTGAGGATCTGGCCCAGCTTATTTATGACCTGAAGAATGCCAACCGCAAAGCAAGAATTTCTGTCAAACTGGTGTCAGAATCCGGTGTGGGAACTATTGCCTGCGGAGTTGCAAAGGCCGGTGCACAGGTAATTTTAATATCAGGCTACGATGGCGGTACTGGTGCCGCTCCGGCAAGTTCTATTCACAATGCCGGCTTACCATGGGAGTTAGGTTTGGTGGAAGCTCACCATTCTCTTATCGAAAACGGACTTAGAGGCAGGGTTGTTATTGAGGCTGATGGCAAACTTATGAGCGGTCGGGATGTGGCAATAGCCGCACTTCTTGGCGCTGAAGAGTTTGGATTTGCCACTGCTCCTCTAGTATCGATGGGTTGCATGATGATGCGAGTCTGTAACAAGGACACCTGTCCTGTCGGTATAGCCTGTCAAAATGAAGAATTAAGAAAACGATTTAGCGGCAAACCAGAGCATGTAATGAACTTTATGCTTTTCATAGCCGAGGAATTACGCGAAATCATGGCTTCACTTGGAATCAGAACAGTGGAGGAGATGGTTGGAAGAAGTGATTTGCTCAAGATTAAGGATAAGCAAATTACAAAGCGGGCAGAGATGGTCAATATGAATCTTATTTTAGATCGGTCCTTTGCTCATGCAAAAGAAAGTCATTTCATACCAGAAGAAGTTTATGATTTTAAACTTGAAAATACCATTGATGAGAGGATCTTCCTGCCAGAATTTAATAAATGGAACGGTCAGGGAACATTAATTCTGGATGATGTCCAGGTATCAAGCACAGATCGAAGTCTTGGAACCATACTGGGATCATGCATAACTGAAAAATACGGTTCATCACTTGATGACGACAGTATTCAAATCTCATTAAACGGAGGCGGCGGCCAGAGTTTTGGTGCATTTATTCCGAAGGGTCTTACTTTAAAACTCACCGGAGATGCAAATGACGGCTTTGGTAAAGGTCTCTCAGGAGGAAAACTTGTCGTCATACCTTCTGAACAGGCGTCATATGAGGCTTCTGAAAATGTAATTATCGGAAATGTTGCTTTGTACGGTGCGACCTCCGGTTCTGCTTATATCAACGGTGTGGCCGGTGAAAGGTTCATGGTAAGAAATTCTGGAGCTACCGCGGTATGCGAAGGCTGCGGAGATCACGGACTTGAGTATATGACTGGCGGAAGAGCAGTGATCCTGGGTGAAGTAGGTAAAAACTTTGCTGCCGGAATGAGCGGAGGCATTGCCTATGTTTTGGATAAGAATCACAGTCTTTACATGAGAACTAACAAATCTCTTATCGAGATGACAGAGTTAAAAGATGCAGACAGAAAGGAACTTAAAGAAATTCTTGAGGATTATGAAAAGAGTACTAAGTCCAAACGTGCGGCAGAGATTTTAAGTGATTTTGAATCCTGGATTCCTCTATTCAAAAAGATTATTCCTATTGATTACAAGAATATGCTTACTTTAATTGGTAAGTATGAAGAGCAGGGAATCCGTCATGAGCAGGCAGTTTATGAGGCTTTCAAGGACGTTTCATCCGGATCCTCAGGTGCTGCAATTCGACAGCTCAAGAATGCATAGGTAAGGAATACAAAAAGGTAAAGTATATGGGTAAGGCTACAGGTTTTCTCGAATTTGAGCGTTGCGAGGATGCATGGATCCCTGCAAAAAACAGAATTAAAGATTTTAACGAGTTTCATGTACATCTGGGCGAAGATGCAAGAAAGTGCCAGGCTGGCAGATGTATGGCATGCGGCGTCCCGATGTGCCAGTCAGCTCTGCGTTTAAAAGGAATGGTAACAGGCTGTCCTCTTCATAACCTGATACCTGAGTGGAATGACGAGATCTATAGCGGACACTATGAACACGCACTCTCCAGACTTCTAAAAACCAGTAATTTTCCGGAATTTACAGGACGAGTCTGTCCGGCGCTTTGTGAAAAGGCCTGTATCAACGGCATGCATGGCGCTCCTGTTACGATACATGACAATGAACTTTTCTTAATTGAAAAGGGATTTGCGGAAGGCTGGATGAAACCTCGCATTCCAGGTCTCAGAAGCGGAAAGAAGGTTGCCGTTGTCGGCTCAGGTCCCGCAGGTCTGGCAGTAGCAGATCAGCTTAATCGCCGAGGTCACAGTGTTACCGTGTTTGAAAAGGAAGCTCAGATTGGAGGTCTTTTGATGTACGGCATTCCAAATATGAAACTTGATAAAAAGGTGATAGAGCGCCGCCGCAAGCTTATGGAGGCCGAGGGTGTAGTTTTCAAAACTAATTGTGATATAGGCAGAGATGTTTCCTTTGCTGATTTACAGGAAAGGTATGATGCGGTCGCTCTTTGCTGCGGTGCCAAGAAGCCTAGAGATTTGAACCTTGCAAATCGCGACAGCTGCAATGAGATTCATTTTGCAGTTGATTTCCTGAAGTCAGCCACATGTGATCTGATGAATGGTGCCGGGCAATGGACAATCAGTGCCAAAGACATGAATGTTGTGATTGTCGGAGGCGGTGATACAGGCAACGACTGTCTTGGAACATGCATAAGACAGGGAGTTAAGAGCGTTGTTCAGCTTGAAATGATGCCTAAGCCTCCGGTTGAGAGAAGTGCGGATAATCCATGGCCGGAGTGGCCGAAGGTCCTAAAGACTGATTACGGTCAGCAGGAAGCAATAGAGGTATTTGGCTCTGATCCACGTATATATGAAACAACAGTAAAGGAACTTGTACTTGATTCAGGAAAACTCAAGGCTGTTAAAACGGTTCAGGTTAAATTTGAAAATCATAATCTGGTTGAAGTCGCGGATACTGTAAAGGAAATCCCGTGCGATCTGTTAATTATCGCAGCAGGATTTTTAGGCTGTGAGGATTACATTATCAGCGACAGCAACGTTCAGATTACCAAGCGCAATACGGTAGATACCCCTGCAGACTCATATGAAACTTCGAAACCTGGAGTATTTACAGCCGGTGATATGCATCGCGGACAGTCACTTGTTGTGTGGGCTATTGCAGAAGGGCGTCACTGCGCCGCTCAAATAGATGAGTATTTAATGGGTTATACATCATTGACATAAACAGATTTAAATAAGTTTTAGTTATAAATTATTGGAAGTTAACAATCAACAATTGAGGAGTTAATTATGACAACAGGCTCTGTTCCCGAATATTTCGGCTGTATGGTTTTTGATGATCGGATTATGCGATCTGTTCTGAGCAGTGAAGTTTATTCGTCATTAAGAAAAACAATTGAAGTAGGTGCAAAGTTAGAAATTGGTCTGGCTGATTCGGTTGCAAAAGCAATGCGCGACTGGGCTATAGAAAAGGGTGCAACTCATTTTACTCATTGGTTTCAGCCTCTTACTGGTATAACAGCTGAAAAACATGATTCTTTTATTGAGCCATCACCAGATGGTGGTGTGATTATGGAATTCTCAGGAAAAGAATTAATCCAGGGTGAACCTGATGCATCATCCTTTCCAACAGGTGGAATAAGAGCGACATTTGAGGCCAGAGGCTATACCACATGGGATCCTACATCCTATGCTTTCATTAAAGATCAAACTCTTTGCATACCAACAGCATTTTGTTCTTATGGAGGAGAGGCATTAGATAAAAAGACTCCTCTGTTACGTTCTATGGAAGCTCTTAATCGCCAGGCTTTACGAATCTTAAGATTATTTGGCAATGATCAGGTTAAACATGTCCATACATCTGTCGGTCCTGAGCAGGAATATTTTCTCATTTCAAAAGAAATGTACGATAAGAGACCTGATTTGCAGTACACGGGAAGAACTCTTTTTGGTGCAAAGCCTCCTAAAGGTCAGGAGATGGATGATCACTACTTCGGAGTAATCAAACCAAAGGTAAAAGAGTTTATGGCCGAGCTCAACCAGGAACTTTGGAAACTTGGAATACTGGCGAAAACCGAACATAACGAAGTGTCTCCGGCACAGCACGAGCTTGCTCCGATATATTCAACTACCAATCTTGCCTCCGATCAGAATCAGCTGATGATGGAGATTATGCAGAAGGTTGCTGCCCGTCACGGTCTTGTATGTCTGCTGCATGAAAAACCATTTGCTGGTGTAAATGGAAGCGGCAAGCATAACAACTGGTCCATCTCGACAGATACCGGTTCCAATTTGCTGTCTCCTGGTGATACGCCGGCAGAAAACGCTCAGTTCCTGCTGTTTCTCTGTGCTGTAATTAAAGCAGTTGATGACTATCAAGATTTGCTCAGACTTTCTGTTGCAACCGCCGGCAATGATCACAGATTGGGAGCCAACGAGGCACCTCCAGCAATTATCTCCATATTCCTCGGTGATGAACTTACAGCAATACTTGAAGCTATTGAATCTGATACTCCATATCGCGACAAGGAGAAGAAGCTTATTAAACTTGGAGTTGATGTGCTGCCGAGATTCGCCCGTGATACAACTGACAGAAACCGCACCTCGCCGTTTGCATTTACCGGCAACAAGTTCGAGTTCAGAAGCCTCGGATCATCAAACAGTATTGCCTGTGCGAACATGATGTTGAACAGTGCAGTGGCAGAATCTCTCAAGATCTATGCCGACAGGCTGGAAAAAGCTGAAGACTTTGAAAGTGCTCTTCACGAGATGATTAAAAAGACTATCCATGATCATAAGAGAATTATATTTAACGGAAACGGTTATGACGCAGCATGGGTTAAGGAAGCAACTGAGGTAAGAAAGCTTTTAAATTATCCGACAACACCAGACTGTATGCCTCATCTGTTAGATGAAAAGAATGTGAAGATGCTTACATCGCACAAGGTGTTTAATGAAGCCGAACTTCATTCAAGATGTGAGATTATGCTTGATAATTACTGCAAGCAGGTCTGGATTGAAGTAAATACAGAACTGTTAATGGCCCGTCGTATGATTTTACCTGCAATTATTAAATATGCAGACAAACTTTCAGGAACGGTAGCCAAAAAGAGAACTGTCAATGAAACACTGCAGTGCAATTATGAGAAATCTATTGTAGAAAAGCTCTCTACACTGGCTGATCAGATTTATCAGAAGGCTGAGGAGCTG
The DNA here is from genome assembly GCA_902796095.1 of uncultured Aeromonadales bacterium. GTDB lineage: Bacteria > Pseudomonadota > Gammaproteobacteria > Enterobacterales > Succinivibrionaceae > UBA2804. The sequence continues at coordinate 14,182 of CADBNP010000301.1, forward strand.
GAGCAGACGGCTGACAGGATTAACGGAACAGAGGAAATCATCAAGGAAAGCCAGCTGATCCGTGATGAGATTCTTCCAAAAATGCAAGATTTACGTAGTCTGGCTGATAAAGCGGAGATCTACGTATCAAGAGAATACTGGCCATTGCCATCCTATGGTGAACTTCTATTTTCTGTAAAATAAATTCTGTTTTCTTTAGAAAAATGTCGGGGATTTGATATGAATAAGTTCAAATCCCCTTGTTGTGAGGATTGGTATATGTGTTGTATATATTCAGTTTGTGGTCCGTCAGCAGATCTTGAAACGTTAAAAAGTGCAATGCTAAAAAGCACTTCCAGAGGTCCGGATGATTCCAAAGCCATAAAAGTCGGTGAAGGAATAATGGGATTTCAGAGGCTTTCCATAATGGGACTGACTCCTGATGGAATGCAGCCCTTTGAATTGGATGGAAATTATTGTGTTTGCAATGGTGAGATCTATCAGTTTGAAAAAATCAGAAGCGAGCTGAAACAGAGGGGTTATCAGTTTTCAAGCGACAGTGATTGTGAAGTTCTTTTACCAATGTATAAAGAATACGGCACGGAAATGTTTGCAAGACTTGATGCTGAGTTTGCCTGTGTTATTTATGATCATAATGATGGTAAATGGATTGCAGCCAGGGATCCTATTGGAATTCGGCCTTTATATTACGGATATACAAAGGCTTACGATATTGTATTTGCAAGTGAACCTAAATGCTTAACAGATCTTGTAGAAGGAAAAATTTTGCCTTTTCCACCTGGTCACTATTATGAAAATGGCGAATTTGTCTGCTATTGCGATATTGCCAAACCAGATGAGCAAATTCGGGACAAGCAATTAGAGACTGTATGCACGAGAATTAGAGAGTTGCTTGTTGCAGGTGTAGAAAAGCGCCTTATAGCAGATGCTAAAGTAGGCTTTTTACTTTCAGGCGGTCTGGATTCATCCCTGGTTTGCAGTATAGCCGCAAGAAAGAGTGAGCTTCCAATTAAGACTTTTGCAATCGGTATGAGAGAAGATGCAATTGATCTCAAATATGCAAAACAAACAGCCGAATACTTAAATACCGATCATACAGAAGTTATTATCACAAGAGATGATGTAATAAATTCTCTTGAACATGTTATTTATACTCTCGGTACCTTCGATATTACAACCATTCGTGCCAGCATTGGTATGTACCTTCTCTGCAAGTCAATTCATGAAAATACAGATATAAGAGTAATTCTTACAGGAGAAGTTTCTGATGAACTTTTTGGTTACAAATATACCGATTTTGCACCTTCTGCTGCAGAATTTCAGAAGGAGGCAGAGAAGAGAGTTCGTGAACTTCATATGTATGATGTTCTTCGTGCCGACAGATGCATTTCATCAAATTCCTTAGAAGCAAGAGTTCCTTTTGGAGATCTTGATTTTGTGCATTATGTGATGTCCATTGATCCTGAAATGAAACTTAATCACTATAACAAAGGAAAATATCTGCTGCGTCATGCCTTTGAAGGTCTTGATTATTTGCCACCGGAGATTCTGTGGAGAGAAAAAGCGGCATTTTCCGATGCTGTAGGTCACTCGATGGTTGATCATCTGAAGGCTTATGCAGAGGAGCAGTATGATGATGCTGAGTTTGAAACCAGGTGCAGAGAGTATGCTCATGCGAAGCCGTTTACCAAGGAATCGTTACTGTACAGGGAAATTTTTGAAAAATACTACCCTGGTCAGTCGCATATGGTAAAAGACTTTTGGATGCCTAATAAGGAATGGGAGGGATGTAATGTGAATGATCCTTCTGCCCGCGTGTTATCGAATTATGGAAACAGTGGTAAATGATAGCAGAGACTTTATTTTGAATGAACAAGATATAGTCTGGTGTATGTCGTATATGGCAACGTGCAAAGACTGATGCAACCATATGATATATTAAATATCAGAATGGCTTTTTATTCGAATACATATTTGAGGTGCATTGTTTTCTTCTTGTAAACTAGGGGTTGTAAATTTCCTAATGTAAAAAGCAAGTGCGCCATATCAGGCTGTTTTCACGCTAGTTATGCTCCAAGACTATTATTCGTCCGGAAAAGTAATGCTAAAACCATTGGAAAATCGTACAGGAGAGTTGACATAAGCGGGTTCAGGCAGTGAGAAATCGTCAGTCGGCGGAAAGATGAAAGTTTCGGGTTGTTCTCTGCATTTTTTCAACTGACGCAAAGTGTTGACGGACACTCCATTTCGTCAGCCGGTTCAACGCTGTCCTTTCTGAAGTTCCATAATCTGCAGGTATGAAACTGCGATTCAGAGACGGCACGACAGTAACATATGCTCTATGACCACTATGAAAAAATTACGTGCTGTGACACCGGCTTTCAGACGTGCGAAATTGATTTTAGAGACACTATTAGAAAAGAGATACAAATATGAAATTTACAAAAATGCAGGGTTGTGGAAACGACTATGTATACATAAACGGGGCAGAGGTGGACTTTTCTCCGGAAAAGAAAGTAGAAATTGCGAAAAAACTGTCCGATCGGCATTTTGGAATTGGTGGCGACGGAGTGATTTTTATCAATCCTTCCGATCAGGCCGATTTTGAAATGGAGATGTATAACGCAGATGGAAGCAGAGGCGAGATGTGTGGCAACGGCATACGTTGTGTGGCAGTATACGTCTACTGCAAAGGATTAACTGATAAAAAGGAATTTCGCATTATTTCTGCCGGGAAAATAAAAAAAATTTGGCTTGATGTAGACGAACACAGTCAGACAAGGAAGGTAAACAGCGTTTGCGTTGATATGGGGCAGCCTGTTCTTGAATCAGAGAATATCCCCGTATTAAGTGAAAAAAAGACTGTTGTTAATGAACCTATTGAAATAGAAGGGAATGTTTATTTCCATACTTGTGTGTCGATGGGAAATCCTCATGCCGTCGTTTACGTTGATGATGTGGATAAATTTCCATTGGAAAGACTGGGCAGGTATTTTGAAAATCATCCATCTTTTCCAAAACGTGTTAATACAGAATTTATTCAGATTATTGATCGTCAAAATGTAAAAATGCGCGTATGGGAGCGCGGAACCGGTGAAACGTTTGCGTGTGGTACCGGTGCCTGTGCGACAGCTGTGGCGGGCATTTTAAACGGTTGTACTGATCAGGAGATAACTGTTCATTTGTTAGGAGGCAAGTTAAAAATCAAATGGGAAGGTAATGGTCATCCTGTATATATGACCGGAGCTGCTGAATTTGTCTTTGAAGGTGAGATAACTGTGTAAATTGTGAAGAAATAATTGGTGGAATAAAATGGCGACGATAAATGACAATTACTTAAATTTACAGGGCTCCTATCTTTTTCAGACAGTTGCGCGTAAGGTACGTGAATTTGAAGTCCGCAATCCTGATGCCAGGCTTATAAAACTCGGCATAGGCGATGTTACCCAGCCTATTGCTCCTGCAATATTAAAAGCTTTGCACAAAGCCGTAGATGAAATGGGTGATGCCAATACCTTTCATGGTTATGCTCCGGATCTGGGTTATGAATTTCTGAGAACGGCTATTGTTGAAAATGAGTATAAAAAAAGAGGAATCAATATTGAATCGGATGAAGTTTTTATTTCAGACGGTGCAAAAAGTGATTGCTCCAATATTCAGGAAATTTTTGCTCAGAATAATTTAGTGGCAGTTTGCGATCCTGTTTATCCTGTATATGTTGATTCAAATGTAATGGCAGGTCGTACAGGGGATTTTAATGAGAAGGAAAAACTCTACAGTAAGCTGATTTATATGCCGTGTACGGAGGCTAATGGGTTTATACCTGAATTTCCTAAGGTTAAGCCGGATTTGATTTACCTTTGCTTTCCTAATAACCCGACTGGTATTTCAATAACAAAAGACAGGTTACAGGATTGGGTTGATTATGCATTAAAAATCGGAGCTATTATTCTGTACGATGCTGCTTATGAAGCTTATATAAACGATGATAATCTTCCGCACAGCATCTATGAATGCAGCGGGGCGGAATACTGTGCAATTGAATTCAGATCGTTTTCTAAAAATGCAGGCTTTACCGGCCTAAGACTTGGTTTTACTGTTATATCTAAAAAACTTAAATTGTACGATAAGTCTCTTCATGCCTTGTGGTCAAGAAGACATGGCACCAAATATAACGGTGCGCCGTACATTGTACAGAGAGCAGGAGAAGCTGTTTATTCGCCGGAGGGATCTCTGCAAATAAAAGATCAGATTGCAACCTATATGAAAAATGCCCTGTATCTTAAAACAGCTCTTAGTGATGCCGGTTATACCGTTTATGGCGGTGAAAATGCACCTTATATCTGGTTAAAAACACCAGATGGATTATCGAGTTGGGATTTCTTTGATCTTCTTCTTAACAAGGCCGGAATAGTAGGTACTCCGGGTTCCGGTTTCGGCCCTCACGGGGAGGGATTTTTCAGACTCACAGCCTTTGGTACCTATGAAAATAGTCAGAAAGCAATCGAGAGAATAAAAAGTCTTTAAATCAGATTTTTATTACTGCTCAGAACAGGTAATACTGGAGCGAATTCAGATTGCTCTGATTTGATATAAAATTTTTTGTGTTACGTAAGTAATGTTTAAAAAAGTGTTGTTTTTTGTTCAACACTTTTTCTTTTTTTAACACATAAAA
>CADBNP010000302.1 GCA_902796095.1 uncultured Aeromonadales bacterium
AAAACCAGAAATTAACTGATCAGGAGTTGTACCGATATGATGACATTTGTTCTGGCCTTTGCCGGTTTCTGTCTTGCCTTTTTTTTACTTTCCGTGGGTTATATTTTTGCTCATAAGATGATCAAGGGTTCCTGCGGCAGTATTGATGATATTGGAGAGGAGCGTGTATGCAAGTGCGAGAAGCCCTGCTTTGCCCGCAGAATGAAAATGAAACGGGAGGAGGCCAAAAGGCAGAAGGAGCAGATGAACAGAGATCTTGGCATTGAGTAGTTTTTTTATGAAGCCAGTGGTAAAAAACATCCTGAAGGCGCTGATCCTGGTTGCAGTTCTTGCTGTAATAGGTTTCTGCAATCATAGCGGAACCGGGGGTATTATCGGTACGAAGCCGGTTGTAAAAATAGACGGTCCTGTATTTGGCACCTTCTACGGCATAACAGTGGTGGGTGATTATCCGGGCGGAGAACTCGAACTCAGGCAGGACGCCGAGGCTGTTCTCCAGAGGATAAATCATGAGATCTCAACATTTGATCGTACTTCTGAACTTTCCCGTTTCAATGATTCAAAATCAACCGAACCGTTTCCGGTTTCGGATGATACTGCCGTTATGGTGATTGAAAGTTTCAGAGCGGGAAGAGAGCTGTACGGAGTGCTTGACATAACTGTCGGTCCTCTTGTGGATCTGTGGGGTTTCGGTCATGTCAAAAAGGAGCAGGGTTACATTCCGTCTGCGGAGGAGATAGATCGTACCCGTCTTGTTGTCGGTCTCGACAAGCTGCATCTTGACTATGGCTTCGGCGGATCTTTCCTCAGAAAGGATCATCCTGACATGAGGGTGGATCTTGCCACCGTGGGAGAGGGCTTCGCAGCCGATTCTCTTGCAAAAATGCTGGATGATGCAGGGATCCGCAACTATATGGTTCATGTGGCCGGAGCCATGAGAACCAGGGGATTTAATGCCAAGGGCGCACCCTGGAGCATAGCCATTGAGCAGCCGGTGGACATTATCGGAGCTGTGGGCGATATAGTTGACATCGGAAACCGGGCCATATCTACGGCCGGAACCTACCGCAATTATTTTGAAAAGGACGGAAAACGCTACTCTCATGCCATAGATCCGAGAACAGGCAGACCTATAGAGCATAATACGGTTTCGGTTACGGTAATCGGTGACAGCGCCACGTTTACGGATGCCATGGACACCGGACTTCTTGTTCTCGGTGCGGATGAAGCTCTTAAATATGCCAATGAGCATAATCTGGCCATTTACTGCATTGTAAAGGAGCCGCAGGGCTTCAGAGCCAGATGGAGCAGGGCTTTTAAGGATTATCTGATCCTCAGGCAAGGAAAGTAGTCATGTTTTTGTGGTATATGCTCAGCGGAGTTATTTCCTGTTTTCTGATTTTTTCTCATTCCTACGAGGGAAAGGAGTATTCTTTTCTCATAGGCTTCACCATAGTTTTGCTTCTGTGCGCCTTCAGATATGAGAAGGGCTATTCCCTTGGCAAGACCATGTTCACCTGTATCTTTCTGCCTCTTGTTGGAGCTGCGGCTCTCGGTGCCTACGAGTACCGGAATTTGTTTATGAAGAACCTGGATCAGGTCGTGGCCAATTACGTGGCATATCAGTTTGTTTTCGTGCTGGTGGGAGTGCTTGCCACAATTGTTTTTCTGTACAAGCTTCTTGTCAGCAGACTTCTGGAAAAAAGACTGAAGACCATCAACGGAACCAATTACGCAATAACGATGAGCGGCTCTTCCGACAGCTACCTCAGCGCCCAGGACATAAAAAACAGGGAGAGACATGCAAAAATTGCCGCTCATGTCGCCGTTTTTGTTTTTATTGTCGCCTCTACATTTCTTGTATCTCTGATCCCGCATCTGCAGATCCAGTCTGACGAGCTCCGCTTTTCTCTTACAGGCGCAACCCAGGGGATCTGTCTGGTTGCCTGCTGGATTTTTGCCGTGATCTACATTTTTAACTGCGGTGTGGGAATGATTCTTTCCTTTGCGTTTTTTTATCTGGCCACCTTCACTTTTGGGACTTTGATAAAGAACGGCTTTACCATGGATCTCATCAAGCAGGAACTGATCTGCTGGGCATGGCTTTTTGCTCCGAGCGTGGCAGCCTTTTTTTTAAGAGAGCTGAATTTTCTACCGAATTTTGAAGATTATTGAGGTCGTATGCATATTCATATTCTTGGTATCTGTGGCACCTTTATGGGCGGGATAGCCCAGATTGCCCGTCAGATGGGTTTCAGAGTAACCGGCTCCGATGCCAATGTCTATCCGCCCATGAGCACGCAGCTTGAAGCCTGCGGCATAGAAATCATTCAGGGGTATGAGCCGTCGCAGCTGGAGCCGGCTCCAGATCTTGTTGTGGTGGGCAATGCCATGAAGCGGGGCAATCCGTGCGTGGAATACATGCTTAATCACCGGATGAAGTATGTTTCCGGTCCCGAGTGGCTGGAGGACTATGTTCTGCGATCAAAGAAGGTTCTTGGTGTCGCCGGCACTCACGGAAAGACAACAACCGCAACCATGCTGGCCTGGGTGCTGGAGTGTGCAGGCAAAAATCCTTCATTTCTGATTGGCGGCGTTCCTGAATGCTTCGACGTTTCCGCAAGAAACACAGACAGTGAATATTTTGTGATTGAAGCAGATGAATACGACTGTGCCTTTTTTGATAAGAGATCAAAGTTTGTTCATTACCATCCATGGGTGCAGATCCTTAACAATCTTGAGTATGATCATGCCGATATCTTTTCTTCGGTGGAGGATATCGAACGCCAGTTTCATCATCTTGTAAGAACAATTCCGTCCGAGGGATATGTTATTTCCTCTGCCGGGGACGTGCATCTTGATCGTGCACTTGCCATGGGCTGCTGGAGCCGGCTTGAATATGAGGACGGAGAGGGCGGACGTTTTACTGCAGTGCTGAATAGGGATGACGGAAGTGATTTCGATGTGCTGTGCGAAGGCAGAAAGGTGACGAACGTATCATGGTCGGGCATAGGTCGCCATAATGTTCATAATGCTCTTATGGTTATTGCCGCGGCTGAGAAAATCGGCATCAGTCCCGAGGAATCAGCCAGAGCTCTCGGCACCTTTGTGATGCCGAAAAGAAGAATGCAGCTGGTGGGAACAGCTGCAGGAGTTGATGTATATGACGATTTTGCCCATCATCCTACAGCAATTAAAACAACAGTTGCCGGTCTCCGGGCAAAAGTCGGCAAAGGCAGGATAATAGCTGTTCTTGAGCCGAGATCAAATACTATGAAGCTTGGCGTTCACCGGGATCTTATCGGAAAATCCCTGGAGGATGCCGATATGGCCTTTGTCTATGCTCCTGACAGCATCACCTGGGATGCCTCGGTGATAGCCAGGACAAGTTCTGTTCCGGTTAAGATTGAGGATGATTTTGATCAGCTGCTAAAAGATGTAGTTGCTTCTTCAGAAAGCGGCGACAGCATTCTGGTTATGAGCAACGGCGGCTTTAACGGTATTCACCGGAAACTGCTCGAGGGTCTCGATCCTTCATGCAGGCACTGAGAATAACAGATCTTAGGAAAAAGTACGGCGATCACGACGTGCTCTGCGGTGTTGATCTTTGTGTCGAGGAAGGGTCCTTTACAGCTCTTCTGGGGCATAACGGAGCTGGCAAGACTACAACTCTCGGCATTGTTGCGGGACTTATCAGAAAAACCTCCGGCAGCGTAAGCGTGTTTGATCATGATCTTGATTCAGATCCGGTGGCGGTGAAATCCTGCATCGGTCTGATGACCCAGGATTACAATTTCAGTCAGTTTGAAACTGTGGAGCAGGTGGTACTGAATCAGGCCGGATTCTTCGGGATCAGAAGATCAGATGCCAGGAAAAGAGCGGATCGGTTGTTTGATATCATGGATCTGCAGTCTCTGCGGCATGCAGAAACGAGAGAACTGTCCGGCGGCATGAAGAAGCGCATGATGCTTGTCCGGGCGGTGATCACAGAGCCGAGACTGCTGATCCTGGATGAGCCTACTGCCGGAGTTGACATTGAGATCCGGCACCTGATCTGGAATTTTCTGCGTGAGCTTAACCGGAGCGGTACAACCGTCCTTCTTACAACGCACTACTTTGAGGAGGTTGAAAATCTCTGTCAGCAGGTTGCCATTCTGAAGAACGGCGTGATCAGCGACGGCGGTTATGTTCATGAACTTATCTCCCGTCTTACAGTCCGCAGCGTAATATTCGGACTTTCCTGTCCTCTGCCTGCAGACTGTTACCTTCCTCTTACTCCGCTGGATGGAAATTACGTTGAGTATACCTATGACAGTAAGAAGACAAATGTTTCTGAAATGGTGACTGCACTTCTTAAGTATGGCTGCAGCGTTCTTTCCGTGCGAAACCGTTCCAGCAGTCTGGAGGAATATTTTCTGAATCAGAGGGATGAGCACTGTTTATGAATTCAGCCTTTCTTATTGCCTATCTGACCATAACACGCCGCGAGGTTGTCCGCTTCTCCAGGGTGTGGTTCCGCACGCTGCTTCCTCCCATGGTCAACACCGGTCTTTACTTTCTGATTTTCGGCAACCTGATCGGAACAAAAATTGGTCCAATGTCCGGATGCAGCTATGTGGAATTTATGATGCCGGGACTGGTGATGATGTCAGTGATCATATGTTCATATACCAATGTGGCATCGTCCATGTACAGTGCCAGATTTCAGAAATATATTGAGGAAATTCTGGTTTCCCCTGTTCCCATGTGGCTGATAGTGGCCGGATTTGTCACCGGAGGCGTGATAAGAGGAATGATTGTTGGCGTTCTTGTTCTTCTTGTGGCACTTAATTTCACGCCGGTATCATTTCTCCATATTCACCATCTGATCCTTATGCTGCTCCTTGCTTCCCTGCTTTTTTCTCTTGGCGGATTCATAAATGCCATCTATGCCAGAAATTTTGATGATATATCAGTAATTCCGACACTGCTGCTTACACCTCTCATTTATCTTGGCGGAGTATTCTACACTCTGGATCTTCTTCCTCCGTTCTGGGAGGGTGTTTCCAGGATCAACCCGCTTCTTTATGTCATAAACACTTTTCGCTACGGTTTTCTCGGGATCAGTGACACATCGATTGTACTGTCGTATGTTGTCGTCGGTGCACTGCTTCTGGTTTTCTTTGTTTGGGCCACACTTTTACTTCAGAAGGGCAGGGGGCTGGTAAGCTGATATGATTGCTGCATTAATACTGTTATTTCTCGGATTTCTGCTGTTTCTCGGAGTCATGATAATCAGGTTTGTTCCGGATGACTGCAGGCTTATGGTTCAGCGGGGCGAAAGAACTGTTATTATGAAGCCGGGAATCGATTTTCTGATCCCGTTCTCGGATCGCAGTCTCGGCATTATTCAGATTGCCTACAGGAATGCGGTTCTGTGCGAGTTCGTATTTGAAGATGAGTCATACCGTGTAATAGGCAGCTACAGCGTAATAAATGAGGAACTGATAACCCCCAGGACCCCGGAGAACTTTACTCTGATCCCTGAAATTATCGGCAGTGAACTGAGCGCCATGCTGAAGACATCAGAAAGCACGGACTGGAATGCAATAGCTGGGAAAATTATGGCTGCCGTCAATCTTAAACTGCAGGATCTGAATATAAGACTTGATTCGCTTGATATCAGGAGCATGGATGATGTGGATGCTGGAGCGTGAGGCGGTCTGTTTGTTTGAAAGTCCTTCCCGGAAACGCATGACAGGAGGCTTAAAGAGTTCGGACAGATGGATCAGGAAATATGCATCATGCTTCAAACCGATGGTCCATCCCGGGAGGCAGGCGCAGCAATAAAAAAGGCTGAAGAAAAGCTTCAGCCCCGGATATTTCAAAACAGAGTTTTCAGAGTTTAAACATCCTGACCTTTTCATCCATGGAGTTTGATACTTCTTCGATCTCTCCGGATATTTCAAGGGATGTTCTGGTTTCATTTGTGGTGCCGGATGTGGCTTCAGATATAAACTGCATGTTGGAGGATATCTCCCGGCTTGTGGCTGTCTGCTCCTCAGTGGCTGAAGCGATTTCAATCAGCTGGGCATGAACAGTTTCCACAGAGTCGTTGATGCCGTTCAGACTTTCCTCAATGGCGACAGTGTCCTCCGCAATTTCGTTCATCTTTTTGACGTTGATGGTCATGGTTGAGGTGGCGTTGCCTACGGTTTCCTGAATGGAGGAAATCATGGCACTGATTTCCTTGGTTGATCCGGATGTTCTTCCGGCAAGAGATCTGACCTCGTCGGCAACCACCGCAAATCCTCTTCCGTGCTCTCCAGCACGGGCGGCCTCAATGGCGGCATTCAGAGCAAGAAGATTTGTCTGTTCCGCAATTTCCTGAATTGTTCCCACAATGCCGCTTATCTTCTGTGTCTGCATGCCGAGCTGATCGATCATCTTTGCACTCTGATTTGTCTGCTCTGCGTGCTCTCTGATCTTTTCAACAGTGCAGCGAACCTTTTCTACACCGTTTCTGACAATATTCTGTACTTCTGCCGAGTAGCTGGAAGCCTCCGAGCAGTTTTTTGAAATCTGCTGGGATGTGTTGGCCATCTCCTCACTTGCCGCAGCAATGGTCGTGGACTGGGCGAGAACCTTTTCTGAGCTGGATGCTACTATGCTGTTGGATTTTGTTAGCTTTTCTGATTCTGTTTTCAGCTTGTCTGCATCCTCTTCCAGACCATGAACCACATCACGCAGGCTTTCAACCATGGTCTGGAATGATTTTGTAAGAGCTCCTATTTCATCTTTGCTGCAGTTATCAATCGTTACAGACAAATCTCCCTTTGAGATGCAGTCAGCCTCGTCCGAGAGCTTTTTGATCGGGATCATGATGGATCGCGAGATTTTGTATGTAATAAACAGTGAAATCAGTATTCCTATGACCGAAACCGCAACGAATACCGTAAGGCTTGTCTCCTTTGCAACCACTTCCTGAATTTCCCTGCTTCTTTTTTCTGAAAGATTGACCAGATAGTCGGTTTTTGCATCGATATTGTTGCCGATAGGTACCAGATACTTCTGGATTGCTAGGTACGCATCGCGGTTCTGGTTGATTTCAGTCAACCTTATGACTTCGTTATAGGTGGCCTTTTCATAGTCGTCAAGCTGACCTTTCATGTATGAAACGGAATCTTCGCACTCTTTCATCCCTTTGCACTGATTATAGATCCGCTCAAGAACTGCCGTGAAATTGCTCTTGTTTCTTGTGAAGGCTGCCTTCTGGGCATCTCTTTCCTCTTTTGAAACTGTCATCGGGTATTTGATGGCACTGATTCTGAGCTCCTTGAACAGAGCTTCTATATGCCTTGAGTTGTCCACCATTCCTATAAGACCGGTCTTGCTGTCCGCAAGCTGATCAAGGTAGGAAGATGCCAGTTTCAGCTTTGTCACGGACATGCAGAATGTTACTGTCAGGATAATGAAGATAGTTATCAGAAGAAACATCAGTTTGTGGGCAATTTTAAATCGGTTGAAAAAAAACATAGCAAAACCTTCTATGATTGATTACTGATCATGCAAAAACAACTGCAAACCCGGACTGTTAGTATGACAGGATCCTTTCCGGATTTTACCTCCCAATTAAAATGATTATAAGATAACGCAGAATTTATATGAATTATGCATTGTTTGATTTGTGACATTAAAACGCTTTAGTTTTTAATATTGATATGTTCGTTACATTATTTTGTTTTTAGTGGTGATAGTCCACGGTTATTAAAAATATTTCTTGTTTTTCAATTTGTTATAGTCATAAATTATCCATTTTTATGACGTCAGAATTAGTGAGTATGCAAAAGAAAGGATCCCGGTTATCCGTCGGATAACAGTTTAATTTAGGCTATGTTCAAGAAAAGTGTTGATCTTATCTTAAACTGCTAAGGAGTAATCATAACCCGCAGGCTTTGACTTGAAAGTCAAA
>CADBNP010000303.1 GCA_902796095.1 uncultured Aeromonadales bacterium
ATTTTCTTGGAATTATTTTTTCAGCCGTGGCTGAAATTCTGATACACAGACTCAAGGGAGTAATATTGTAGCCATTGAAACACATGTATGAAAAATAACTTACGGAGAAGATATGGACATTTCAAAATTTATTAGTGCTCAAAATTCATTTTCAACCAAGACAGCCAGATATAACTTCGGCACCGTGGAGTATCTTGAAGACTATTATCCGTGTAGTCGTTATTCAAAGGCTAATATCAGCAGACGGTCATGTGAATTCAGAGAAGCTATATGGCGCTTTAAGGACGGTATCATTAATGATGCAACTGATACCCTTGTTAAAAGGATAGTAGACAGAATATCAAGCATCAGTGGCATCAACAGCGGAACCTGGGGCGTATTCCTTGTACCTGCATCCAGTCGTGAGAAAACTGTGAGTCGCTACGCACGACTGATTAATCGTTTAAAATCACAACTGCCTAATGTGGAGTTTATTAATGACTGCGTTTGTTTTACCGGATCCAGAGCGCCGAAGCACAACGGCGGCGGTTATGGGTGTACAACATCTCATTTTCGGCTCACAGCTCCGGTAACAAGATCAAATGTAGTTATTGTTGATGACATTGTTACAACCGGGAGATCTATGCAGGAAGCGGCTATGCTGATAGGGGCAGGCAAACACTTCAAATTTCTTGCAATTGGCAAAACTGTATATAATACAGGCAGATTTTAATAAAAAGGAGGTATGAACATGAATATACCGGCATCGCTTATAATAGCGGCAGGCATGCTCAGAGGCGTTGGAAAAGTTACCCTGAAAAAAATCATCCATATGTCGACAGATGAAGAATTCAGAGACAGCGTCGAAGGATTCTGCAGGTTTGTTGATCAGAAGAGACTCGGGAAAAATTCGGGCATTATGGGCAAACAGCTTGAAGCAATAGAAAGCGTTGACAGCAGGCAGGCTGAAAAAATTTTTTCAAAAGCTAGATCAGCACTTGAGATATCAGAAGAATATGATATTCATCCGGTATTCTACGTGGAGGAAAAATTCCCGCAAAGATTGCTAACCGCCGGTGATCATCCGCTGTTTCTCTTTTACAGAGGAGATATAGAAGTTCTTAATAAAAAGAGGTGTGCGGCTGTAATTGGTACACGTCACCCCACTCGGGCCGGGAAGGAGGCTGCAGATCGCATATCCGGGTATCTTGCCAGAAATGATTTCACAATAGTAAGCGGTCTGGCCTTTGGCTGCGATAAAGCTGCACACAGAGCTGCCATTGAGAGCATCAGGAAATACGGATGTGGGAGTACAGCAGCCGTACTGGCGGATGGACTTGATCCTGCATCAATCTATCCTTCTGAACATAAGGAGCTTGCTGATGAAATTGTAAGATGCGGCGGTGTGCTGGTTTCCGAATATATTGTCGGTACCAGGTGCAATGCACGACAGCTTGTGGCAAGAGACAGCTGGCAGGCAGATCTTTCCGAATTTGTCATACCGGTTCAGACTGATGTCAAAGGCGGAACAATGCATGCGGTAACACGCGCCTGCAAAAGAAATACTCCTGTTTTTATGCCATATATTGAAAAAGATTACGACTGCGTAAAAGAAAAGAGCATTGATAAATGTGCTGTATCAGAACTGGACATGAAAAAGTACTATGACGGTTTTAAAAACATTGTGGAAAATTTTGATGGGCAGGAAATTAAGCGGCTGAAGGATTTAAGTGCGGTGCTTAAGCAGCAGGCATGCGCGCCAGACATTCTTCCTCGCAATGCTGAGCCTGAGTCTGAGAATTCACAGACTGACGGACAGATTGAAATGTTTTAGTAGGGAGGTATAAAGAATCCTTATGTTTTTCTTCTGAAAAACTTCTCCTGTTATTAACAACATCCCCAGCCTGAAGCCTGGGGATTCCTTTTAACTCATAGCGAATTATGAACTATTCCCGGTGTTATTTTGCTGGTGATCTTTGGTGAAATTCTCTTCGCAAACTGAATTCAAAGATCTGACTCCTGCATGCAGTTCCAGTTGAATGAGCTTAGTCAGAGTATTATGTAACTCTCTAAAAATCAGAACTGACTACAGAGTCCTGATTGCAAAA
>CADBNP010000304.1 GCA_902796095.1 uncultured Aeromonadales bacterium
CTCAGCTGCCAGGGAGTACTGATGAGAACGGCTTCACCGGAATCAGTACTGTAGTCAATCTGTTCGAGGATCATCATTTACTGTTGATTCTCCAGCATCTGCTCCAGATCCCGCTGAAGACTGTCTGAGTTGGTATGTTCTATTCTGAAGCTGGTGACATTTCCTTTTGCATTGTAGTAAATGACAGCCTCACAGTACTCATCGGTGTAGCGATCGGTGATGCAGTCATGCAGCTTTCTTAATATTGCAATTTTCAGTGCATACTGCTGCCGGCTGACAAGACTGACTTCCGCATCTATTCCGGCCCCGAGCTTTTTGAAGTGATCCATAATCTCCTGTTCATTAGGTGTAAGGACGGCGGTACTTTCGTTTACTCTCTCCTCCATGTACCTCTTTCCCTCAAGATATACCAGATCATCATAGACGGTTTTCGGGAGAGGCGAGCATTTCTGATCTAACCTAATGTTTTTAACTGTATTTTTTGAGTTGTAGTACAGGGAGAAGGAGCATCTGTATTTTGGATCAGTAGGGTTTACGGCAATGTATCTTTCCTGATATGAGTGATGTTTGATTTCAGACAGATAAAGACCTGCCTTTTTGAGGATTGCAATGACGTTCAGAGCCATCCAGCCGATTACGGAATCAGGTTTTGCAATGCCGTATCTGAGGAGCAGAGTTTTCATGTCCGGCTCCTGCGGATTCGGATCTCCTGATTCAGAACCGGAATTATTGCAGTACTGATCTGTCTCGGAATATTTATTCATGTCAAACGGCTCCGGTATTTCTGGATCTCCAAAAGGACCGGTCATTTCCTGCCGCTCATATAAATTCTCTGCCGGCGGACAGACGTAATCCGGCACCATGCTGTTTTCCTGAGTGCGGCCGGCAGGATCAGGAACCTGCAGGTGCAGATCATGGTTACCGCTGTAATTCTGCTCTGTGCACATGACTTCAGGTGTGATGCCGGACTGGTGACTGTACTCATTATCATTCCGGGGTGCAGGTGTCTGGATCCGTATGTCATACTGGCCGGAAGGATTGCGGGGAACGGCAGCAGTGAAGCAGTTTCCTGTTCCGGAACTGAATTTTATGTTGCTGAATTTACCGAAACTGGCAGGATCCACTATAAACAGTTTTTTTCTCGCTCTGGTTATAGCCGTGTAGTACCAGTGAAAAATCTCCTCGCTTCCGTTTTTTGTCTGACGGTTCAGAGAGTACAGGAAAACGCTGTCCCACTCGTTTCCCTGGGATTTGTGGCATGTTATGGCATACCCGTAGCGGACTCTGACAGCCTCCTTGAAACTGATTATTTCGTCGGACAGTCCTCCGTCCTGATTGTCCCGGTATTGCGTTATTCTTCCAAGTGCCGCGTTTTCCGGACCTGAAATGCCTGTGCCGGCGGTGCACAGATCATTAAGCAGGATCCAGCAGTCAAAGGTTATAATTTCACCTGTATATTCCCGTTTTCTGAGTCGCACCTTAAGGGTTTTCAGCGTTACATTGAAGGTGATGATGTCACTGCTGATTTGCTGAACCCTGACAAACGGACTGTCGCCGGGTTCATTCTGTACTGAATCCTTTTTCATTTTGATTGAGAATGTTTTTTCAAAACGCTCCGGAAGAATGTCTGTTACCTGGACGAATGTTCCGTTGGACAGAAACAGTTCCTCCTGGATATAACTGTTCTGTGTGACTATAAGCTTGTCACCGGCTTCCAGAAGCATCGGTACGCCTGCATGAAGATGTGCTCTTATCCTTCTGTTGATTTCAAATGCTTCGCTGTTGCTGAAGGTTATGAATTCCGCCCGGTTGTTTACCAGATTACGGCATGCCGCGAAAAAAATTCGTATCAGCTCATCCTTAATTTCAGGATTGTAGCAGCTGTCTTCCGCAATATCGGAAGGAACTCTGTTTGTTTTTCCGCTGTGCACTGTGTCAGTAAGCTCTATCACATCTGAACCAGGCTCTATTTTGAGTGTTGAGAAATTTCTGTTTCTGATGGCATTTCTGATCTTTGTGGCGTTGTTCAGAATTCCGCTGTCGGTACTCTGGCGGAGAACATCTGAAAGCTCGAATTCGTAGGTTTTAAAATGAAGATCGTTCTGCAGGAAATTCACATCGAGAGACGGCGAAAAATTCATTCCCACAGGAAACAGCTGTGCCGGATCGCCGCAGAATATGATTTTGTGCCGGTGCTGACTGCGCTGTCCGATGTATGAATACAGGAGAATATCGTTCAGCAGCATTCCGGTTCCGAACCTGAATTCACTCATTTCGCTGTATGAATTGCCGATCATGGATGCTTCATCAAAAACAAGAAGCAGAGGTTTGCAGTGATTCTGAAAATCTGTTTTTACGGGGATGATGAGTTTTTCCCTGTTGTTGTCAGTCTGGGAAATAAAAGTACTCATCTCTGAAATCCGCTTTGCGTGATTTACTGTTATTTCCGTGGCGGAATCGCTGAAGGTGTGATCAAAGTCCCTGGCGGTACCTGTACCTGTGCGGATGGACGGGGTATCGTAGATCCCCCGGTGGATGGTGGTGCATTTTCTGCTTGCGGTGATTTTGTTCAGCACCATTGCCGCTCTGCCGGTGGGAGCCATCAGACAGTACTGCCACTCATCGGAAAGAGTTTCCATGTAATCATGGATCAGACAGAGTACAGTACTTTTGCCGGTACCGGCATATCCCTTCATTATAAAAATATCTGATTCAGGATCAGAAAGAAATTGATCCAGTTTTTCAACGAGCTGTCGCTGTGACGTGGTAAAAACCAGGGGATTGTCGCGGCTGAATTTGGACATTACACTGCCTGCTGAACCCCTTGCTTCCGGGGTCTCCCCTTCAGTTATGGAGAGCGAAGATGATTTCTGGATCAGAAATTCATTGTAATTGTCTGCAAATGCTTTCAGTGACATACTTTCTGGCATTATTCATCTCCTGCTATCTTTTCTTTATGAATAACGTACAAAAAAGGATCTTTGTTATATGTGAGATAACTCAATTTCTGACATATTTTTTTGCGTATTACTTCATGTTTTGATTTTCATCGGGCTATGACGGAATAATACTGTGTTAAAAGAGGAGCATTGTGGAAACTGTTTTTGCCAAACAGGAGGGAGTATGGATCAGGAATCTGACGGTCCGATTGATCTCAGCCGCATCAGGGGTTTCGCCCAGCGGGAGGTTAATGTCTCCTATTCCATTACTCCCGAGATGATGCTTGCTTACAGGAGGTGCCAGCGTGAATGCTGGCTCAGGTATCACGATCAGCTGACCCAGGATGACGGAGCTGACAGCTCCGGGCGGAATGAAGAGAAGAAGGATCTTCCTCCCCTTGATATTGCGCTTGATCTTGTGGACGGCGGCAGGGCTTCTCTCCTGGAAAACCGTCTGTGTGTCTCCAGAAACAATCTTCTTCGCACCTATGTATCCATATGCTCTCTTCCGTCCGGCACTGCTTCGGTAATGGTGCTGAACCGGGATCTTTCCCATGAGGAATGCCGTCTGAGGCTGGCTTTCGATTCCTATGTCCTTATGGATCAGAATATTTCATGTGAAGTCGGTCTGATAAGAAATGAGAACGGCACTCTGTGCGAGACTGTGGAGATTACGGATTACATGATAAATGAGGTGATCCGTCTGGTCAACGGGGTTTTCAGACTGATAAAAAAACAGGTGCAGCCTGTAATCAAGGACGCGTCGGCCGTCTGTGACCGCTGTGCTCTTGCGGAGAGGTGCCTGCCGGATGAGGCCAATATTCTCTGTGGCTATGATCATCTGTCAGAGCAGCTCCAACGCAGACTTTTCGCTGAACGTGACGATCGCGAGCCATTTTATGTTACAAGTCAGGGCAGTGCCATTTCTCTCACCGGCAATGAACTTGTTGTCACCACCAGGGAAGAGGAGCAGCAGTCAAAGCCCATAACAGAAATCAGAAATCTTGTTCTGTTCGGAAATATTCAGATGACAACCCAGGCTCTGAACAGGCTCTGCGAAAAAGGTGTGGCAGTGATTTACCGTTCCATGTCAGGTCTGCTTTATGGTATTGCCACCGGTCCGAAGTTCGGAGTGCACAATGCAGTTTCCTTAAAAGGGCAGATTCTGTATGCCTCGGATCCTGTTCGATCGGCCGGCATTGCGGTAGAAATGATTTCATCGAAAATACATAATCAGCGTGTTCTGATTATGCGTAATTTACGCGGACTTGTTTCCGACGATTATCTTGCTCACGCTCTCAGAAGACTTCAGCGTCTCAGCCATTCAGTGCTTGGATGTCACGATGCCCAGAAAATACTTGGTATGGAGGGTGAGGCCGCGGCGATTTATTTTTCATGCTTCGAGAAATATGTTTCCGCATGTGAAAATGATTTCAAAGTCAGTGACCGCAACAGACGTCCTCCGCAGGATCCTGTAAACTGCATGCTTTCCTTCGGATATGCACTGCTTGAAACTGATATTACGGTTGCCGTTCTGTCAGAGGGACTGAATCAGTGGATCGGATTCCTTCACACCCAGCGCAGCGGCAAACCAGCTCTTGTTGTCGATCTGATGGAGGAATTCCGTCCAATTATCATTGATTCCATTGTGATTGGTGTTGTTTCAAGAAATTTACTGAGTACTGATGATTTTGATCTTATCAGGGAAAAGGATGATTCTACACCGTGCTGCAGGTTCAAACCGGATGCAAGGAAAAAGTTTATCAACCTTTATGAGAACAAACTCAGCCAGCTGGTGACTCATCCGCATTTCAATTATCGCGTTTCGTGGAGGAAGGTTATTTCTCTTCAGGTAAGGATCCTGTGCAAGGTTCTGAGGGGTGAGCTTGAGCGTTACCGAGGAATGGAGATTAGGTAGACAGTGCGTAATTTTTACATTGTGGCTTATGATATTACTGATGACAGACTGAGACGCAGGGTTGCAAAGTTTCTGGAGGGTCACGGACAGAGGCTGCAGTATTCAGTTTTCTGCTGCCGTCTTAATCAGAAGGAGTTTGAATCTCTGAGTCGGGAGCTTGCAAAACTGATCAGCGAAGAGGAGCAGGCGACAGTTATTTTTGTAAATGCCGGCGAGGTTACCGGAAGGACATCCCAGCCTGACATATACTGGCTTGGTGAAAGACGAACCGACTGTTCATCTCATAATATCATCTAGATCATCAGGCATGTCCCGGCTGATTTTCCGTACACCGTTTTCTTTACCGCAGCTTTTTCTTTGAAATAAAATGGTGAATAATGATGAACCTTACGGCGTGGAGATTTGATTATGATACAGACTGCTTTTTCAGAAGATAAGAAAGATTCTGCAGCATTTGTCTGCCCTGTCTGCGGCAGATCTGAACTGCTGGAGTCCGGTGATATCTGTCCCGAGTGCGGGTGGGAAATGGATCGGATACAGTATGCGGATCATGAGGATACGGACGGAGCAAATATTCTGAGTGTCAATGAATCAGTTCTGGAATATCTGCTTCTGAGAAACAGCGAAACGGAAGACGAGGCGAAAAAGGCGAGGCTGGAATTTGAGAATGCCGTTGCCGCCGCATATGCTGCCGCTGATTGTGCCGGGCAGTCCGCTGATGATGAGGCTGCAGACTGTGAAATAAAGCTGGCAAGGCAGATATATGTGGATCACTTGAATAATCTCCTCCGCAGATGTTTTGAGTCCGGCGAAACACCGCGAGCAATACCGCATGAAGAACAGTGAACGTCTGTTTTTCAAAAGCAACTTTCCGGAATTTGTCACGTTTTTCTGCAGCTCCGCATCGTGATTTTGCGGATCTGTCTGAGAATTGAATTTTGCTTCATCGCTTTCAATTGGAAACGTTCTGCTGCAGATTTAAAGAACTTTTTTTCTTCACTTTTCCCATTTCTTTTCATCTGAAAAAAATTTTTTGCTTTGATTTTTTTATTTCTTTGATTATATAATGTGCACATTGTGACACAGATCAAAATTCTTTGTTGTAAACTGGTTCTGTTGTCGTTGCAAACTGTAAGTTTGAAAACATATTCTAGGAAATAATGATGAGCAAAAACTTAATTTCATATCTGACTGCAGCTGCCGTTATGGCTGCTGCAATTCCGGCTGATGCCGCCAATGTGTACAAATCAGACACCAACTCTCTGAATGTGATCGGCCGTGTAAAGGTTGATCTCCAGAATAATGATGCCAATGCGAAGCACCGCATGGCAGGTACTGCACGTCTCGGTGCCAGCGGTACATCCAAGGTGAATGACAATGTGTCCGTTTTTGGTTATCTCATGTATGATCTTCAGGCTCAGGAAACTGACAATGAAGCTGATAAGATCAAAATTCGCTATGGTTATGTAGGTTTTAATTTCAATGAGTACGGAAAGCTTACTTTCGGTCGTCTTGAGGATGCATTCTACAAGGTAAGCAAAGTTACAGATATTTTCTGGAACTGGGGTAAAAGAGGCGTAACCTACTGGGGGTTAAGCAAGAATGATTACGGCGGACGTCAGGACGGTCAGGCAATATATGAGCTGAAGCATGGCGGACTTTCCTTCCTCGCATCATACCGTTTCAAGGATACCAATGATGATCTGAGCTACGGTGTCGGCACCAGCCTGGGATATGAATTTGATCTCGGTAATGATCCTCTTGGATTCTGGGTAGGCTACAATCACTATGAAGGTCTTAACAGTGCATGGGATCCTGCCAAAGGTCTTTACTTCGGTGCAGACAAGGAAGAAGTTGCCGGATCTGTCTACTATGGTACCCGCGGAGCTCCCGGTATCTACGGAGCGCTGGTTTACAACTACGGCAAACTTGAGAACACATACAAGGGAAGCGGTATAAATACAGTTCTGTCCTACACGACTCCGGGTCAGATGTTTACTATCTACGGATCATATGCCTATATCTGGAATCATGACAAGGATATGACAGAGCGTGCCGACGGCATCAGAAGCAGACGCAACGCTCTTTCCAACTTCTTCAATATCGGAGTTGACTTCAATGTTACTTCAAATGCTGTTGTATACATTGAAGGCGAACACCGCTACAAGGCCGTGTTCAACAAGGAGACAGCAAATCTTCTGACTCTTGGTTTCATTTACAATTTCTGATGTATTAAATTTCCTTTTTCTGCCCCGGAATTCCGGGGTTTTTTTGTGTGCACCGGATATGGAATGGTTCATATCCGGTGTTTTTGATCAGGACTTCCGACCAGTGCTGGATCGCAGTACCGAGAAGGGGTCTTTCAGAGAAAACCCTGACTGATGGCGGCAGGAGACCTGGAGACATCAGGACTATATTTCAGTATCTTTATAACTTATAAAAAAAGTAAATGGTCGGAAACCATTTCCGACCATTTACAATTTTTTCTTTGTTTCTTCAGTATTCATAGCCACCTTCAAGGTACTATGTATATTATAACATACTGATTTTTTAACCTTTTTTTA
>CADBNP010000305.1 GCA_902796095.1 uncultured Aeromonadales bacterium
ATATCAAAGGAAACATCGGCAGCAGGAGATATTTCTGTCAATATGGGCAATCTCAGCCGGGATAATTACCCAAAACGTGAAATAATCTGCCGCTACAATGAATCCTCATGGGATTTCATAAACCGCCTCATGGAGGAGAGCGGTATATACTACTACTTCACCTTCAGTGCAGGAAAAGAAGGCGGAGAAATACCTCTGCCTTCAACTGAAACAATGGTTCTGAGCGATCAGAAGAGCCACGAAAAAACTTCTGTTGCACCGGTTATGAGCATCAATCACTCCGGTCTTAACGACGCCACTGCTCTTACTTCCCTGAAGGTGACTTTTAAGCAGGTGTGTCTGTCCGCTTCCGATGACAGTTATGATCTGGATACAACCAGAATCAATAAGCTTTATCCTCACGACGAGGAACAGATAGAATTCAGTCCAACAGAATATCCTGCTCTTGCCGAAACAAACGCCGGTTCAGCAGTCCATTACCGTTCAGCCGTCACCAGCGATGAAATAAAAAACATAACACAGCTCGCCAGGGAAAGGGAAGTCATGAAAGCAGTAACGCTGAAAGCTGACGGATACTGTCCGGCATGTTCAGCAGGAACGATTATCACAGTTTCAGGAATCGCTGCAATATCGACAGATTCATACCTGATTACAGGAATGCATCACAGCGGACAGCAGTCAGTGTATATGGTATCCGGTCTTTCTCTGAACAGCGAAAACAGAACAGATGAAACAGAAACAGGATACCACAGCAGAATTACAGCAATCCCGTCAAAAGTACAGTACAGACCTGATATGACAACCCCTGTTCCAAAGATTTTCGGATGCATTCCGGCAATAATCGAAGGACCGGACAGCAGTACATTCAGTCCGTACATGGACGAACTCGGCAGATACAGGATCAAGTTTCCTTTTGACAAGGAGTCCCGTCTTTCAGGCAATTCATCCTGCTGGATCAAACTGATGACTCCTTACGGAGGAAACGTAAATACTATCGGCATGCACTTTCCTCTGCTCAAGGATACACAGGTACTCATAGGCTTCATAGAAGGAAATATAAATCATCCCTACATCATGGGTACCCTGCAGGACGGTTCCGGAAGCATCGTCACAAGCAAAAGGATAATGAACAACATTATCAGAACTCCAGGCGGAAATCTTTTCGCAATGAACGATGCTACATCCCAGGGAGGAGAGTCAATCCTTATGAAAAATTCATACGGCTATAACTCAAGGGGGCCTAGCAGTGACGATCTGCTGAACATGTAATTATAAACGGACAAAAGACTATGATAGAACAGTTACGCCAACAGATATTAAAGTTAAAAAACATCAGCAGAGTCAGGTTCACCGATGAGGAAATTATCTCACCTGAAATAGTTCAGATACTCCAAAACTCCCTGACTGAGCATTCACCGGAAGATCCTCAGGAACTGCTTGATATGATCAATAATATGTTACCGGTAATAAAATCAGGTCCTGTCAGACTGTGGAACAGACCTACAGATTTTTCAGGTAAATATTTCAACGAATGTTCATTCATCAATATTGATATGAGCCAGTGGGATCTTACTGATACCTTTTTCAGCCAGTGTGTATTTGATCATGTAATTCTGCCAGTCGAACTTAATACGGTAACTCTGCGGAACTGCAGTATTAAAGACAGCCGCATTGCAGGAAAAAGCTTGCGTCACAATTTTAGACGTGTAAAAACTTACGACTGCGAATTTGTTAATACAGATCTTTCGTCAGCAGATACGGCACACTGCGAATTTTCAACGACAAACTTTGATAACTGCGATTTCAGTTTTTTTTCCAATAAAGCAAAAACGGAATTTTTCAAATGCGGATTTAAAAGCACCAGTTTCATTAACTCAAATCTGAATCATGTGACTTTTGAAGAATTTACCGATGCTGAAAACGTTAATTTTTCCGGCTCAACCATGCGTTCTTCGATGTTGACCGGACTTCAGATAACCAAAGATAATAAAAACTGCATTGATGGCTGTGATCTGACCTGTGCCAATCTCAGCCAAAGTGTAATAAGCGGAGTTAATCCCCAAACTGTTATTTTAGACAGAACAGTTTTTTCTGACAGTTCTTTTAAAAACGTGAGATTTGAAAGGCTGAATTTAAGTTGCGTATGGTTAAGTCTCTGTACACTTGAAGCCTGCGTTTTTGATCACTGCAATCTGTCCAATGCAAAATTTGACGGAAGTGCAGTAAAAAATGTCGTCATTTCAGACTGCCTTGCTACTCAGTTATTTGCTGATAATATGGATTTTTCATCAAGCAGCTTCTGCAGGTGCATACTTGATTTTTCTTCCATGTGTTACGCCACATTCACAGAATCAAGTTTTCTGAACTGCTCGATGAAACTGATAAATCTTCACGATATAAAAAAGCTGAACAGTTCAATGCAGGACTGTGATATGACAGATGTGCGAAACACGGATCCTCTGCTCTATAAAGCAGAACATTTTTACTAAAGGAGGCGATTATGTTTGCCTGTACTTCAATGAACGGAATAGCAATGACCACCGGCCCTACAGATACATGCAAAACTCCCACCCCGGGAGGTCCTGTTCCTGTTCCTTATCCGAATATAGCCATGCTTAACACAGCAACACCGAATACGACTGATAAAAAAGTAACTGTACTCGGAATGCCGATACTCAACGTAAAAAGTGAAATACCTGTTACAAACGGTGACAATGCCGGCGTCAACGGGGGCGTTGTCTCAAACAGTGTTATGGGCAAGTGTACCTTTAAATCATCAAGTCAGAAAGTTTCCTTCAATGGAAAGCCTGCGGTTTAC
>CADBNP010000306.1 GCA_902796095.1 uncultured Aeromonadales bacterium
AAAATTCTTACAGAAGGCATGGCAGCGCCTTTATATGCCCGTCCGCAGAACAGACAGAATTCCGCCGCCCTGTGAGAAAGTGCAAAAACTGAATTACGCGCGGCTGTGATGACGGCGCGGAAGCAGGAACCCCGCCCCTTCATTCATGCGGAGCCTCGTCACTGACAGAACTTCTTCATGTCGCTTCTGTCCGGAGTCATGACCTGTCCGCAGGATTCTGTTAATATTCTTCTGTTTTGTTTCGGGGATCCGCAGACCGCTGATCCTGACGCCTAAAGATGTGTCTCCGAAAAATCCAGTCCGTTGTTAACGGCACGTTTCAGTCCCTTTACGTCCTGATGATAGATATAATAGTCACTGGCGAAGCTGATTGGGATCATCGGAATATCCTTCACCAGATATGAATTCAGCTGTTCCAGATCCTCGATGGCGATATTCTTCATGCTGGTGAAGCGGTAGTGCTCCATAAGCTCGGTCAGTTCAGGATTGCAGTAGGCCGAATAGTTTGCCGCCGCCGGTTTTTTGCCGGTACAGTTGAAAGCCACGAACAGTTTGTAGAGCGGCATCTTCATCGGATAGACGTTTCTTGTCACTATAATGTCGTATGCTCGCTTTGATACAAGCCTAGCCAGGTTTTTCGGATCTACCTCTCTGACTCTGGCTCTTATTCCCAGAGTGTTCAGATCACCTCTTATCAGCTGGGTCAGTCTTGAAATGTTATATCCCATTTTGCTGTTGCTTCGCTCGATGTAGACATAGACGATACTGCTGCGGCTCAGCTTTCTTTTCACCTGCTCATCCATGTTTTTAATGAGCGTTGCTATATCCTGATGGGGAATAGCGGAGGAAAAGGTGACGTCAAACGGAAGCAGGCTGGTGGGTATCATGGCGGAGTGAGGATAGAGAACGTTTCCGTACACCTCGTGGTTTATTGCGGAGGCGATCAGACTGCGCACCTTCCTGTTTTCCATCGGTCCCTTTGCGGTATTGAAGAAGATTACGGTGGAATCATAGGTGTCGCTTCCCAGGATCCCGAAGTTGTAGCCTGCATTTTCATTTCTTGATACCGCCTTGCTGGGCTGGTTTGTTATCTGGCATTCTCCGGTTATCATCTTGTTCATTCTGCTGGCCTGGTTCGGGGTAATATCAATCACCAGCTTGCTCAGCTTCGGCATTTCATCAGTGTTCCAGTAATTTTTTGTCTGTTCAAGAGTTACGTAGTTGTTGAACTGGAAACCGGTTACCGTGAACGGACCGGTGCCGACAGGATGGTTTCTGAAATACTCCTCCTTCTGGGCGCTTTCCGGTATGGAGTCAAAAAACTCCCTGGACTGGATCACGCAGTTGGTGTTGGATATGAATTCCAGAAAATGGGTATTCGGTGCATTGAGAATGAAATCCACCGTATAGTCGTCTATTCGGTTGATTCGTCTGATAATCTGCTTGGCCTGTACAAGATGCCTGAAATCAAGAATGTCGTAGGATGCCTGGGTGGCGCTGCTTTCCTGGGTCTGCACTTCCTCGTAGGGATTGGTATAGTCCATGATGCGGTTGAAGGAGAAAATTACATCGTCTGCATTCATGTTTCTGAGGGGGTAGAACCAGGATGTCCTCTGAAAGGTGACATTTCTTCTCAGAGTGAAGCGGTATACGGTCCTGTCTTCGGAAACGGTCCATTCCGAAGCTATTTCAGGATGATAGCGTCCTGTTGCAGGATCAAACCTGATGAGCCGGTTGAACACATTCTGGGCCACTGTTACGGAGGTTACATTGATTTCGTTGGAAATCGGATCAAGATTGGATATGTTGGCGTTGGAGCAGAAGATGATCCCGTTCTGTTTTATGTAGTCCTTTACGTACAGATCATCATGGTTGCACCCGCCTGACGTCAGAGCCAGGAAAGCCACAGGTACAAATTTTCTGCAGACACGTAACAAAAACATGATACAGCACCATAAAATCCAAATTTCTTTTATTATAATGTAAAATAGGTCGGCGTGCTAATGGCTGGACTGGAGACCGTCTCCTTTTTCATTCTGCCTGACCTGAAACCGGTGCAGAATCCTCCTGCCGGCTGTCCGTGATGAAACCGCACGCCAGCAGGACTTTTGTTTTTGTTTGTTTTTTGAATACTTAAGATGTTTAACCGTATAGTTCGATTTTTTGTGGCCGCGGTATTTATGGCGGTATCCTTCTGTGCATTCTCCAAGGATTTTTTTGTCGTTGCACTTCCTGTAGAGGGTCCGTGGAACTATTTTCAGGAGGATGGCGAGCAGCTGACCGGCATTGATATTGACATTCTCCGTGCCATCAGCCGTGAATCGGGCTATAAGTTTGAGTTCAAGCCAATGTCTCCATCAAGGGCCATGGCTGAACTTAAGAATGACAATATTGACGCCATTGCCGGGGTCAGCAGCAATTTCGCCACTGTAAACGGTCTTCTCTTTACCAAGCCATATATGTCTGATATCAGTCAGATGGTTTATCAGAAGCCTGATGCCCAGAAGCCTGTAACCAAGTACAAGGATCTCTATACCCATGTGGTGGGCGTAATCCGCACCTTTTCCTATTTTGACGAACTTGATGACGATCCTCTTATCACCAAGGAGTATTCTGAGGATCCGGAAATTCTTTTCGGCAAGCTGAACAGCGGCGAACTTGATACCGTGGTTGCCAGTGAATGGGAATCCGCCTACTACCTTACCACTCACAGTCTTCCTCTTCATACCTTTGTTCCGGCTTCGGTCAACCTGACAAAACACAGATATCAGACCGATCGTGTCATTGCCTTTGGCAAGGGATTTGATCGCGGCGTGCTTAAGAAAATCCAGAGAACGATTATTGTGCTCAGTGAGGATAATATCATCAGTACGATTGTTGATTCCTACTGGTCAAAATTCATGAATTCAAAGCCTGCCGCCGAAGGTGAAGGAGAGTCTGATTCCGCCAGGTGAGTCCTGAATGCCGGCAGGTTCTTCGCAAGAGGAAAGACGGCTCTTTCTGATGATGTCCGGATCCGGAACTGTCCGGTGGAATGCACGGATGCAGTCTCAGTAATGACTCTCCGTGCCGCTGTTTTGTTTTATAGAGGTTCGTATGGAATATCTTCCTGTTTATTTCCTGCTGGATACCTCCGGCTCCATGCGCGGCGAGCCCATCCTGTCGCTGCAGAATGGTCTGCAGAGTTTTGTGTCCACCCTGATCAGAAATCAGTCCACCTTCGGCAGAGTTCTGGTGTCGGTGATAACCTTCGGAGACAATGCCGAAATGGTGGTGCCTCTGGTGGATATCAACAGCTTCAGCATACCAAAGTTTGAAATATACGGCTGTACGGCTCTCGGGGATGCTCTGAATCTGGTGGCCCAGGAGATAGACATGGAAACCAAGGTGGATGATTACCGCAACCAGTGGCGTCCTGTTGTCTTTGTGCTTACAGACGGCGAACCGACAGACAATTACAATGACGGTCTGTATGAACTGAGAAAGCGAAATATCGGCAATCTGGTGGTGTGCATAGCAGGTCAGGGAGCCCACGTTTCGGATCCGTGGCTTATCAATTTGTCAGACTGCGTTACGAACCTTGATACTACAGACAGCAATACGCTGCTGACCTATATTCTGAATACGGCGGTATAGTCGGAAAAAACGGTTTCGTGCTTCTGTCAGGTAGTCGTAGCAGTACAGAATCCTGCTTTGTTTATGCTTAAGTATATCTGACAGTGCCGTAAAACCATGTCCTTCATGGCGTGGATATAAGACATAAAATCAGGTATAAACTTTCCTGCCGGCAGAGACAGACTTCGCCTTTCTCAATGACGGCAAATCATGCCAGGGCACAGCCGCGGAGTCTGTGAAGTGGACCGTGCTGCCGGTCAGCAGCAGGAACCCGCCGGGAGCAGGCGGGAATCCCCCGTCTTCAGGCAGGGGACGACGTCAATAAATACGATCCGTGTGACAGACAGTATCGTCCGTATTTTCTGCGGTGCCGGGACTCAGATCGCCGGTTTCTGCAGCATCAGGCGGTTGCGGTTCTGACGGATTGTTGAATTTCATAGAACGGATTATGAAAAGATCCTGTGAGGAGGATAATAGATGCGCAGACTTCCAATTTATCTGGTCATAGACTGTTCCGAGTCCATGGTAGGAAAACCAATAAAATGCGTGGAGGAGGGCATAGCCACAATTATCAGGACTCTGAAGCAGAGTCCCTATGCTCTTGAAACAACAGTCCTTTCGGTTATAGCCTTTGCAGGAAAGTGCATAAAGCTTATCTCCATGGAGGAAATCTACCGTCTTACAACCGTAAAACTTCCTATCGGCGGCGGAACATCTCTCGGCAATGCCTTCCGCATGCTTATGGATGACATTGACAAGTGCGTCAAGAAGAACACCTATGAGGAAAAGGGTGACTGGCGTCCGATTGTTTTTGTTTTTACTGACGGAAATCCGACTGATCGAACCGAGGATGTGGCCAAGATATGGCGTGAAAAATACGGTGAATCCGTGCTTTGCGTGGCCGTCTCCAGCGGCAACAACCTTGATACCAAGATACTGAAGCAGTTTACCGACAATGTCTACATGCTGGAAAATACTGATCCGAAGTCTTTTGAGCAGTTCTTCGACTGGATTACCCAGTCCATCAATTCTTCAAGCCGTTCCGTATCAAGAAAGCGTCATGACGGCTCCTCCCTCAGTGTCACCAATTCTGTGGTAAAGAAGGTGGATCAGCCGGACGGAGTTATTGTTGATGACAATTACATTGTGATCCTGTCCCGGTGTCAGACTACAAGAAACTACTACCTTATCAAATATCAGAAGAGTCTTACCAATCCGTCAGCCTTCGAACTGGAGGGTGCATATCCTGTCGACGACAACTATTTTGCACTTTCCGCCGACGGATATGAAAATCTGAGAGTTAATACCGACCATCTTTTCGGTCATCCGACGTGTCCTATCTGCGGCAATGAAAGTGCCATTGGAATCTGCAGCTGCGGCGGTGTCCTCTGCGTCAAGAACAACCAGATCAATGTGTGTCCGCACTGCGGCAAGAAATCCTATTTCGGCTCGTCTGATGTGGGTGTGGATATCAATCGAACTATCGGATAATGCCGTTTTTTATCAGGGTTTTGATTTATGAGTGATTTTTCGGTTCATAGCAGTGAACTGGATCTTGCCGGAACTGATGAGATCATGCAGAACAATGTCTGCGTGGCCCTTGAGTCTCTGGATGAGGATCCGGATGATACCGAGGATGACAAGACCAGCTCCAATATAAAGGTCTACAATCTTCTGCGCGGCAGGGTTGCCGATCGCAAGGCCAAGTCGCCGTCAGCCAATGACGACATGATGCTTTTCAAACTTCTTGCCCTCAACGAGCTGGAACAGGCGATAGTCAACATTTCCTATTATTTTGATGTTCGCACGATAATCCCCGAGTCAGCTCTCGGCTCCTTCAAGATCACCGGACTGGAGGAGGCGGGGCTGCGGTACAATTCCGAAACCTGCATTATCGAGGGTGTTCCGAACCATCTGGGGACCTTTCAGATCGGACTTCAGTTTAATCTCAAGGGTTCTCCCTTTTCCAAAATGATCAATCTGAATGTCATCACATTGTGGAAGGATGTAGATCCGCCGGAGGATCTGATTTTTCCGAAGAGCAATACTGACAGTCAGTCTCTGGTAGTGGATATCTACAAGAGCCGCAATCTGAAAAATGTTGTGGCTGCCAGCACCAGAGGACGATCCCATGCCTATGACGGAAAGCCCCGGGATGATGATTTTAAAATTTTTTTTGACAAGCCCACCGGGTGGTATGTCTGTGCCGTTGCTGACGGTGCCGGCTCCTCCAGATATTCAAGGGAGGGCTCGAAAATTCTGACTGAGGAGATAGAGAGAGTTTTTCTTAAAACCTTTGCCGAAACCACCTTCAGTGATGACATGCAGAAGGTTGTGGATGACTACGGCAGGGACTGTGATGACGACAAGTTCTACCGGGATTCCACTGAGCTTATGGTGAATCCTCTCAGAGAGGTGATTACAAGTTCTCTCATGAGGTATGAAAATCTTACGGAAGAGGTACCTCATTCAAAAATTGCTGATTTTTCCACTACATGTCTGATTTCAGTTTTTAGAAAGATACGCAAGTTCTGGATTATCTGTACCTACAATGTAGGTGACGGAGCGATTTCGCTGGTGAACAACAGGGACGGCTATGCAGCCGTTCTGTGCAATCCGGATGAGGGCAAGTATTTCGGTGAAACGAGATTTATCACCTCGGATGGTATTACGGCGGAGGAGAATATCCGCGGCCGCGTTCTGATTAATCTTGTCCGTGATTTTGACGCGCTGATCCTCATGACTGACGGTGTCAGCGATCCGAAATTCGAGTCGGATCGCAATCTGCATGATTCCCGCAAGTGGATTCAGTTCTACCGGGAGGTCTCGAGGGATGTATCTCTTTACGGCTGCAATGACGATATAGAAAAGCAGCTGCTTTCATACCTGGATTTCTGGTCTATCGGAAATCACGACGACAGAACTCTTGTAATAGTTTATTAGGTGATTTGAGATGATTGTTCAGATTAAGGCTCTCGACGGCTCAATAGTCGAATTTGACGATTCAAAAATCATAGGCAAGGGTGAAATGAAGGATGTCTACTTCAGCCCTGACAGATCCTATGTAGTAGCCTTCTACCGCAACTCTTCAAAAGATCAGACCGAACTTCTGGATCGCCTGGAGACTATTGTTGGTCCGTACAGGGAAAGCATATTCAACAACGAGGGCGGCAACTACTGGGAGCCTCTTTACTGCTGGCCGACCAAGGTTCTGATCCACAATAACAAAATCGGTCTTGTTTCTCCGACCTATCGCAACTGCTTCTTCTTCAAGCACGGCAGCCAGGACAACGATTCCGGCGGGATCAGGGGCAAGGAGAAGGAGGGAAAATGGTTTTCCTCCATAAGAAATCAGCATTTTCTCGATCCGAGAGAGCGGGGAGACTGGAAGGGGTATGTCATCGCCTGTCAGAAGATAGCCCAGGCGGTGAAGCGTCTCAATGCGGCGGGACTTGCTCATTCAGATCTTTCCTATAAAAACGTGCTGATAGATCCTCCGACCGGACAGATTTCCATTATTGATCTTGACGGACTGGTGGTTACCGGAAAATTTAATCCGGAGGTTATGGGTACCGCTGACTTTATTGCACCTGAGGTCATAGCAACTCAGCATCTCTCGCTCAATGATCCGAACCGTGTTCTGCCAAGCATTGACACTGACTGTCACGCTCTTGCGACTCTCATTTACATGTACCTGCTGAACCGTCATCCGCTGAGAGGAGGCAAGGTTTACGATCTTGATCCGGATGAGGATGAAGAGCTGATTATGGGTGAGAGGGCGCTTTTCATTGAGCATCCGACAAATCCTGAAAACCGGGTAAATGTTAATGATCTGTACCCGGCAGAAAAGGAGTGCGGGGATCCTAGCAAGACTCCCTATACTCTCTGCGGTGCATTTCTGAAGCCTCTGTTTGAGCGTGCCTTTATCAACGGTCTTCATAATCCGAAACTGAGACCGAGAGCAGACGAATGGGCAACTGCTCTGACCAACACATATGAACTGCTTGTGCCGTGCAGCAACATGATCTGTGAGCACAGCTGGTTTGTGTATGATCGCGGTATCACAGAATGTCCTTTCTGTCATACCCGGGTTAAGGATCCTCTTCCTGTTTTCTATTTCTACCGCCAGATGAGCGTTGATGAGTATGTGCTCACCAGCACCAGGTTTGTAGGCTTTAACGGCAAGAAACTTTCAAAATGGTTGCTGGATGCCGAAAGAAGACCTCTGGAATTCACATCCGCCGAAGATCTTGCCTCTATCGGCTACATTTCATTTGAGGAGGGCGAGTGGTTTATCAATAATACCGGTGCCGATTACATGGTGGACGCTCTGTATCTCAACGAGGTGAAAAAGAGGGATCGCTACAAACTGACAGAGAGCTGCTGCATCAGCTTCACCAGGGACATGTCCGTTCTTATTACTGTTCATTTTGATCATGAGGTGCCGATCCGCAATACCATCCGCACCAAGGAGGGAGAGGGCAACAGAAATTATCTGTATATTCACTCCGAAAGTTCCAACAACAGGATGAAGGCCAGTGTGAACCGGCTTAAAAGCGAGCATCCCCGCTTTTACAACAAGTACAAATTCCTGTTTGATCAGGATGAGATTATATTCCCTGACGGTATTATCAACAGGGAGTACAATCTGGATCTCAAGGCAATCTTCCCGACGGACTGCTCACTGCAGTTTGTTGGACTTGATGCCTTCGGTCTGTACTACAGCAAATCCTCTTCCTCCATAAGAGGATTTCCCAGCCAGGTGGGAGATATCAGCATTCTGATAAACGTCAAACTGCCGATTGACATGATTAAGCTTACCAAGAATGCCAAACTTACCATTAATGTTCCTGATGCCAAGGAAACAAGAATGGATGAGAGTGAAAGTTCCGACGGAATGGCGCAGCTGCCGAACGCCAATCTGGAGCAGACCTACCGCGTCAATTTCAATGATATTTTCAAGGACATAGAAATTGAAAACGTAATCGGTCATGACACTCTTGGTCTTTCATACAACAACCACACAAAAATCCTTTCCGGCGTGCCGAACCAGAAGGGCAGGTTCATGCTGAAGATCAGGTACCGCTCCAAGGGTCTCGGAGGATCCAAGCTTCTGCTTCTTTCACGCAATGTGATCCTGAAGGTGGATTCAGCAGTTCAGATCACCTGGAACGATATACCGACACCGAGGAACATCCGTTTTTACAAGCCGGATGTGTTCAGCAGTGTAAAAACTCTCTATGTGAATGAATCTCAGACCTCGTCAAAGACATCTTTTATGTGCAGCATAAGAGGAAGGCTGCATGCCAACAACGGTCTGCCGCGGAATTCTGACTGTGCCATTGAGAATCTTTACGGATGGGTGCTTATTGCCATGTCGGACGGATCGGACAAGGCTGAGTTTTCCCGGGAGGGCAGTCGTCTTGCTGTCAATGCGATTCTGAAGTCTCTTCTGACCAGCATTG
Organism: uncultured Aeromonadales bacterium; assembly: GCA_902796095.1. Classification (GTDB taxonomy): domain Bacteria; phylum Pseudomonadota; class Gammaproteobacteria; order Enterobacterales; family Succinivibrionaceae; genus UBA2804. Next base: position 9,081 of record CADBNP010000306.1, read on the forward strand.
ATCGCTCCGGCTCATCTATTGACAATGTGGTGCACGAGCTGGCGGCTCTTGAGCAGAACAGCAAAAACCAGATCATGCGGAACGGAAAGCGGCTTCCTCTTGAGCGGATGATCTGCGATGCGTTTAAGAATGCCTACAGCGAGGTGTCCATTCAGGCCAATTTTGCGGATCTTACAGCAGATCTTGTTGATACTAATCTTGGAATATGGCTTATCAAGCGTTTTGATTTTGGATGGTTTGTGCTGTCGGCCTCGGTGGGAAGGTTCGTATCTGCGATATGCACCAGCAACTACGATATTCTGCCACTTGGCTTCAATGATTACGGAGACTACATTTTCCGTGACGGTACAATTATGGAGCCGCGGTATGTGGAAGAAAAGGAGATCCGCCGCCGCATTGACTACAAAATCGTTGATTCACTGGTAATGGTCATGATGATGAACAGGGCTCTTTCAAGAGAGATCTTCAGCAGCATGACATCCATCAGGGGAGAGGATCGCTGGACTGAGTGGCTGGCGGATCTTGCGACCAACGTGGATCTTCGCAGCAAGGACTGCAACAAGACGGTGCAGCAGCTTGAAGAGTATGTATCAGGCAAGCTGATGGGAAAGGACAACAACGACAAGTCGATTATTATCATGAAGTAGAACAGGAACTGCCGCGAACACTGCGGTCTGCTGAAATGTTCATGGCAGACTGTTCAGATGCTGTCTGATCTCTCCTATCTTTCAGCTGTTTTATTCGGTTGCATGTTTCATTGCCGGAATGTCAGATTACGGTTTGGCATTCCGGATCTGTTTTCTGAGAATGATGAAATTTTGTCCCGAAAACTTTTTTCAGAAACAAAAGGACTTCCCCAAATTCAGGAAAAAAGTGTAAAAGAGAGTTTTCGTTTTCCGCCGGTTTGAAAAATTGAGCAGGAAACAACTGTCTCCATCTACCTGAAATCTGCCGGGTTCGCTGTCGCAACAGTTGTGAAGTGCCAGGCGAAATTAAGAAAGTTGCGGTCAGCACAGAAGTGCGGATTCTTTTTTGCGGGCATTCAAACCCAATTTGATCATACCATCCCGATGCATTAAGGTGGAGAAATTTGGATTGATATGGGGGTTGTCCGTTTTTGAAACGCTTTCCAGTTTCCGTTTACCCTTCTATACACATATGTATTATTCCGGCGTCACAGTCAGCTTTCGAAATTGTCATGATCCTGTCTGAATCATCCTTTCAACTCAACTGTTCATGCTTCAGCGATGTATACGGCCGGTGGTGACATCGCTCAATCTGCGTTTCGTTGTTTTTTTTTTTTTTTTATTTCCTGTTATCATATAAACTTAAATAAATCTATAGATAAATGTTTAAATTGTGAGCGTGTACACTGAAATATTTTTTAAAAATGGTACAATACAGACATAAAATAAACAATAGCGATTGATTCACATTCTTCTTAAGACTTTTCGGAGGTGATGTTATGGCTGGTATAATTCATGGTGGTCGTTTTCCTTTTTCTGATTTAGAAAGAAACAGGATCCGTGACGGAGACATCATTGCTTTTGGCCGCTATGTCGAGAATGCTGATTCTGATCCCGTGCCTGTTCTGTGGCGCTTTCTCTGCGGCGTTTCATGCACTGATGGCATTTTGGGTGTTTTTATCGCTGTTAACGGCATTGATGCTCTTCCTTATTCCGATGATGCAGATTCCTGCACCTGGGAAAATTCATCCCTGAGAAAATGGCTTCATGGCTATTTTTATGAAAATGCTTTTGATGAAGAGGAAAGAAGTTATATAACTGAATTTAATGGCGATCTTGTATCCATACCTAATGATTGGACATTATCTCTTTATGTCAGCGGAGAAGCCAATTACTGCACTGCAACCCCTTATGCTGCTGATAAGCTGGCAGATAATCCTGTGCCTCTGTATAGACGGATCGAAACACAGGAAGAGATATACGGAAAATTTGGGAAAATTGTTCAAAATGTTCCGTCTGCTGATTTTTACTGGGTGAGTCCGTACAGGCTGAATCTTTTCTCTTCTTCATCTGAACAGGACGACGATATCAGCAATCGGTCACGCGACTGCAACGGTGAAATTAATGTAATGCACTATCTTTACACTGAAACTGATTTTGACGGGAAGTCCCAGACAAGCGAATGGTGCGAGATGAAAAGGAGAAAAATCGGTTTGAAGGCTCTTGTCCGTCCTATGATTTGCCTTCATTGGCACCAGCCTGGAGATAACAGCCTGCTGACAAGACTTTGTAAAAAATACGGTCCTGACTTGCGTCTGATGGAAATCTTTCATAATGTACGGCATCATTATGTTTTGAAGTAGGAACTGTTTTTTTCCGCGGGCACACGGGCAGCTCCGTGTGCCCATTATCAGACAGGGGATCGCAAAAGTTTCAGTTTTCCCTGATTGAGCGTGGCGTTTTCGGCGTGAGCCGTTTTTTTTTTTGAGTCTGAGACTTAAATGTTGTCCCTGTTTTTCATGACCTTCTTTGGATTCCTGATAACAGGCTTGCTGCTGTGGCTGGTAAACTTTGAAGTCTGCGTAAAAAAAAGCTCTTCTTTGGATCGATCTATTTTCCTGCTGTATTGATCAGCATCGTGCTCAAGGTGCATGGTGTTCTGTGAATTTTTTTTATGAATGTAGCTATTGACGGCAAATCCGGAAAACATCATAACAAACAAAAGAACAGCGAAGTTAACGTAGAACATGATATTTGCGTAGTCGAAACTGAAAATAAAGTCAGTTCTGACATCCCTGTGCAGAAGCAGAACAGAAGCTGTCAAAAGAATGCCGCCCTGGATCAG
>CADBNP010000307.1 GCA_902796095.1 uncultured Aeromonadales bacterium
CTACCAGTTTTGCACTGCTATTTCCATATGACGCAACTGGGTTCATTGAAATTTATAACAGCAAATTATCCAGCCTAAATCACATTATTTTTATCGCGGCTTTATGAAGTATGAACAGGATGAACTAATCTTTTCTTATTGAACAAAACAGGGAAGATTCGGAAAATAAACAGAACAGTTTCCTTATAAATACCGGAGTGGACCATGTTTAAGAAAAATTTCCTGACTTCAGCATTATTTGCAGTCTTATTTTCTGTCAGCGTTTCATTTGCCTCATACGTACCTGAAGATGCTTTTACAGCTGAGGAATTTGACGATGTGCTGGAAGATGTGTTCAACAGCGAATACATGAAGGATGAAACCCTTGCCATGTACCAGAGGTTTCTGAATACCAGAACGATTTGGGTAGGCGGTGCTCCTGCTGTATATTTCGATTATAAGGTTTTCGGTAAGCAAAATGATGCCGGGGATTACCCGCTCTACATTTCACTGCACGGAGGCGGAGGTGTCCCTAAGGAACTGAATGACGAGCAGTGGAGAAATCAGATTTCGCTGTATACTGTTCCTTACGGTATCTATGTGGCACCCCGTGCGCCATGGAATGAATGGAATATGTGGTTTCAAGAACCTGTAGATCGGATTATTGAAGAGATTATCAAGGTTTTTCATTATTCTGACTACAATATTGATCTCAACCGTGTATACCTTCTCGGTTATTCTGCAGGCGGTGACGGAGTGTGGCGTCTTGCCACGCGCATGCCTGATGCATTTGCTTCAGCATCCATGATGGCGGGACATCCCGGTGATGTGTCACTTGTAAATCTGTACAATCTGCCATTCATGGTATGGGTAGGAGAATACGACTCGGCTTATAACCGTAATGCGGAATGTGCCAAGAGGATCCGTGAGCTGGAGGAGCTCAGATCAAAGAGCAATGAAAACGGATACGTTTTTTCCGGCAATATCATAAAAGGAAAAGGGCACTGGATGGATAATGAAGACAGAGCGGCAATTCCATGGATGTCTAAGTTCTCAAGAGATCAGTATCCTGCCCATGTGGTGTGGCGTCAGGAGGAGGTACTGAGAAATCATATGTACCAGCTTGAAACTGACGTAGCAAAGACGCACCGGGGTGATGAGGCCGTTGTAGATTTTGATTTTGAAAATAACAGAATCACGATACTTCGTTCTGACTATGATGTCCTTTACATCAACATCAATGATGAAATGTTTGACATGGATAAAAAAATAACTGTTGTCAATGCCAGTGGTAAGGTTCTGTTCGACGATAAAGTCTACCGTACCCGCAGCAGTCTGCTTCACTCACTGCATATATACGGCGGTATTTACGGCATATATACGGGGCAGATTGCTGTAAGAAAAGAGGATGTAAACGGCAAATAGAAGTTTTTTAGATTTTTAAACTTACCATGCTTGCTCATCCTGAGGAATAAGCGCAGACGAAGTGAAATTTCTGCCGGGGGGAAACTGCACAAAAACGAATGTAGTCAGCATTGAAAATTCTTCACTTTGACGTACAGATTCTATCAGTGGGTAGAAACTGCATAATAACGAATGTAATCAGCATTGAGAGAACTATGCTTAAATTTGCGCCCGGCGAGAGCATTAAATCACGTCGACTGGATATGGAAACTGGCTGTCGCCCGGATAAGCGGATCAATGTTGGACTGCAATATTCTGCAGATCCCGTAATATTGATGCACCGATAATTTATGCTAATGAAATCAGTGTCTGGCAGGGCATTTCAGAATGCGGAATTCCGACAGGCGTGCTTTTATAAAATGCTGGGTCTGGAATTTGAGTAAGGACATGAGAAAAAACTTCTACTGCTTCTGAAAAGTCACTTTCAGATCCCGGTCTGGATTATCCGGAACTGTATCTAATCCACCGGTCTGCATCTGCGTACTTGTTTGAGAACTGGAACGAACTTATTTTCGGATCCTGGATTGCAGTGACAGAACTGTACAAGTCTGGCAGGATCAGGGCAGCCGGCATGTCCAATTTTAAGATCCATCATAATAGAGTCCTTATGGAAACTGAAAATCAGGTCTGTGGTCAGTCAGATAGAGTTTCATCCAGGTTATATTAAATCTGAAACAGCTGAGTTTTGCTGAGGCAGCAATATTCTTCCGGAAGGCAGATCGTCCCGCGGCACCGGAATGATGCTCAAAAATCCAGAACTTCAAAAATTGCCGGCAGATATCAAAAATTCGTCGCGTATTTCTGTCTTCGCCGGAGCCTTCAGCATGAAACTCTTTCTCTGCATAAATCGGTGATTACCGGCGGACAGCTGAAAATATTTCAATTTTCGATTTCAGGATTGAAGGATCGGATATGGAACTTATAGACACTATGGATAATTTTGGAGGATCCGGTCTAGATTCGGATTATGTTGATTTTTGACATTTTCTCTGAAATCTTCAAAGTTAAATAACTGTAATCATGCTGTAATGCTATTAGCAACTTGCAGTAGTATTATCAGCAGGGAGCTGATCCTCCTCTGTCGTCTTTTGTAAAATTGGTGCAGCTACGGATCGGACGGATATTGGGATAGAAACGGTCTGACAGATCTAATTCATTTTTAGTATCAGTCAAAAAATATCTCTGCCCTTATGCGAGGGTGAAACTCAATCAATAAATTTATAAGGAGCTCTTTTATGGTTTCTTTGCACAAACCTTTGTACAAACCGTGTAATAAAACTGAACTTGAGGCTCTTGTTAAGAATCCGGATGTATCGCTTGGAGAAATTGATACATCTCTTATTACAGATATGAGCTCTCTATTCGTTTATTCTCAAAGAAAAGATTTTTCAGGAATTGAAAATTGGAACACTTCCCGTGTTACAGATATGAGTTCCATGTTTTCTGATGCAAAGGAATTTAATCAGCCTATCGGCAACTGGGACACTTCCCGTGTTACAGATATGCGTTTCATGTTTTCTGATGCAAAGGAATTTAATCAGCCTATCGGCAACTGGGACACTTCCCGTGTTACAGATATGAGTTTCATGTTTTCTGCAGCAAAGAAATTCAATCAGCCTATCGGCAACTGGGATACTTCGAAAGTTACGAACATGAGTTTTATGTTTCAAGGAGCATCCTGCTTCAATCAGCCTATCGGCAACTGGAATACTTCCCGTGTTACAGATATGTGTTCCATGTTTTCTGATGCACAAGAGTTCAATCAACCAGTCGGAAACTGGGATACTTCACGTGTTACTGATATGCATTGCATGTTTAAATGTGCGAAAAAATTTAATCAGTCAGTTGGTAACTGGAACACTTCATGTGTAACAAGAATGGACTGTATGTTTGATAATGCAATAGAGTTCAATCAGCCAATTGGAAACTGGGATACTTCATGTGTTACTCATATGCATTGCATGTTTAAATGTGCGAAAAAATTTAATCAGCCTGTCGGCAGTTGGAATACTTCACAGGTTA
>CADBNP010000308.1 GCA_902796095.1 uncultured Aeromonadales bacterium
CACTTTAGGTAGTAATACCTATCGGGGTTAAAGGCCGGAGGAGTAACATCCGTTACGACGGCTGGGCAGTTACAAGCCCATTTCCTTCAGGTGATGGGTAGTTGACAGAATATCGGACGTTTTCGTTTTGTGAGATTTGTCTCGATTCCTTTATCTGTGAATAATTAATTGTTACAATACAGCCCGGTTATGATATCTGAGAATATACAGACCGTTTAACACCGGCAGGTTGTTGCTTCCGGTTTGCATATATCCGCCGCCCTGTTTATTGAAATGTTGTGTCTGATGCTTTTTTAGACATCAGGATTGACAGCAGAAACAGGATGAAGTGGTTAGCATATTTTTTTTAACAAGGAATTCATTTCAATGAGTATGAAGGTTTTAGTTATTGCTGGTGTAGCAGTTGCTCTGGGTGCCGGTGCTTATGTAGGTGGAGTTGCCTATACCAAAAGTACTGGTGAATCTCTGGCCCAGAAGAATTTTTACAAGGTGGACGAGGCTCTGAGAGACTATAAGATCCCTCTTAAGATTGAAGACAAGGGCAGTGAATCATCAGGTTTTTCATCCTCTGTTCATACCTATGAACTGTCATCGAAAGAAGGTGGTGCTTCGTTTCCTGTTCATGTTCACAACAGTTACGGTCTCGGATCTGTAGTCAGCACAATTTCTCTTGATGACAAGATTTATGACGGAATGAAACTGTCAGATCAGGGCAAGGCTGTTTTAAAGGAACTCGTTTCCGGATTTAAAACCAGCTACAGCGTTGTTTCTGACAAGGCAGAGTCCGAGTTTACCCTGAAGGATGGCGAATTTCCAATTGATGATGTCTCCATAAAGTGGAAGGCAGGAAAGATAGCAGTAAAACTGGACAACGTTTCTGATTATCCTAGATTATCCTCCACTGAAGTAAACTTTCCGGAATTTGTGATAGATGCAAAGTCCAAGGGCGGATTAAGGATTGCTGGCGTTTCAGCGTTTTCAAAGAACACCTCTTCAGATACCGGTACCGGTGAATCAAAGATTGATGAAATAAGCTTCAGAGACGGTTCGGATATGTTTGCTCTTAAGAAGTTTGCAAGCAATGCATCGGTTGGGGCATCTGCAAACGGGAAGAAGGAGCAGTATGATATTGATCTTAAAATGTCTCTTGATGAATTCAAAATGGAGCAGGATGCTGCCAAGTACGATGTAAAGGATGCCAGGGTTCAGCTGAATTTAAAAAATCTGAACTATTCAGAAATCAAGAAAAAATGTGAAAGCATCGGTGTGAAGACAGATCTTGATATCTGCATTAATCAGGGAATTGCAAAATTAGACAAGAATGAACAGATGTCTGTCCTTGTGACATCTCTGACCGGAGAGACAGCTGTAACTCTCAATCTGTCTGCAAATCTCAGTGGTGCAAATGTGGATTTAAAGAATAATCTTTCATTTAAGGAAGGAGCTGATTTTTCAAATCCTATGGGACTGATCACAGCTTTACAGCTCGTATCAGATTACAGCGTTGATTCTGCAGTATTTGTCATGCCGCAGTACAAGCTGAGCAATCTTGAGCCAGTACTGAAAGCCTACGCTGCAGATCCGAATGCATCAACTCTTACCTTCCATGTAGAATTTAAGGATGGAAAGTTGACAGTGAACGGCAAGAAACTTTAACAGTTCTGTTTTAATATCAGTGAGTATTTTTTTGAATCTGTCTTTTGGCAGTTCTTTTTAAAATCGCCGGTTTTGTCCGGCGTTTTTTAATTTTGGGAAAGTGATCCTAAATGGCTGAACTCACGGTATGTTTTGTGTTGACGATACCATAAGGATCGCATACTCTTTTTATACCATATTCATTTTTGAGCATTTTCTTTCCTCGGAACATATTCGACAAACACTTTTTTTGAATGAACAGAGTAACTGTGACCTGCAGGAAGAAAAGCGGCTCGCCTGTCGGAGCAGACATGAACGATTTTGAAAGCAATGATACAGAAGCAGAGGATCCTGGACATCAGAACAATACAGGGACACCGGAAAATGCATCGCCGGAAAACCGCTCAGGAAGGACACTGAATTTTAAACTTATCGGTGCCGGTTTCTTGGTGCTTGCAGCGGTCTGTTCCGCAGGTGTAGGCTACTGGGGGCTTGATTATGCAAAAAAGACGAGTCGGGATGTTTATGATAATCATTTTAATCGTGTTAAGAGTTATATCAGTGATGCCAGTATCCCTCTGAAAATTACCTATCTTGGAACTGAAAGTGACGGCTTTTTCGCAGATACAGTTA
>CADBNP010000309.1 GCA_902796095.1 uncultured Aeromonadales bacterium
AAAATTTGTATTAAACTCTGAATTCGGAAGCATTAGACACTTGATATTGTCATCCGAAATCAGTCTGGTACGAAACAGTCCGAGAACTAATTCCAGATATAAAGTGCAATATCTCAGACGTTTGGAAACTTCTCTTTTCTTAAACAAATTTGTTTTTTCTTTTATCTTGTCAGGAAGTTTGCATGCTTCCTCAAGTTTATGAAATTGATGTGTAAAGGCAGGTGTAATAAAAAAGAGAATTTGTTTCAAATTGTTATATGTAAATAGCATTGCAAACTCTTCATCATGCCATATCGACCTGGAAAATATTTCAAGAATTGATTTAACTGAGTCATTCAACTCAAATTCCTGATCCTGATCCTGATCCTTATTCTGATTCTGATCCTGCTCTGTCTCACTTCTGGCAGACTCATAGTTTTTATTTAAACTTGCAAGGAGTTTCTTCATAAAATTTTGCTGCCAGTCTTCGCTGCAGCTGTGCAACAGTTTTCCATAAATCCGGCTGACAGCAAGATCTCTTTTGCTGAATGGAAGCCTGGTATCTATATATCTGATAATGTTTTCGGATATCTTATCCGTGGCAAAAGTTATTATCAAAATATATGTTTTCATCATTTCTGCATCTGCAGCACCGGAATCTTTTAATTCTTTCTGGACATGAGCGACAAATTGATTAAAAACGCTCACAACATCAGATTGAAAATCGCTTATGTTCCAGCCTGAATTAAAAAGATTTGACAGGTGAAATACCATAGTGCCTCTTATTGAAACACCATTAAAAAATTTTTGTCTTTTTTTACCATTGGATTTATATTCATACAGATAAGCAGGAGATGAAGAACGCAAAACACCAAATTCCTTTTTCTTACAGGAATTATGAATAAAATACTCAATATCTCCATGCTCAGTTTCAACTGTATAAAAATCAAAGTCTCTGCTTCTTCCGGAACCTGATTCATCAAGAACGTGCCGTCTGCACTTTTTACTGCTGATAATCTGCAGCAGTAATTCCTTAAATTCGGTTATTAAATTTGACTCATCTCCGGTTATACCTTCTTTACTTGATATGTAATGCTCTAATGATGCCATGCTCCTGCGCTGCGGAAACGACGGCACAGGAAAAGCAGTAAGATCTACCGGGATATCATCCTTGAATTTCCACTGTACCTGAAGATCTTCAACCGTATTGCTGTTAACCGGTATAAACACAAGATTGAACGGATTGTCAGCACCGTAGGTATAGGTCAGATGAAGTCTGCATTCAAGCTCCGTCTTTAATGGCAGCTGAGGTGATTCAATATAGGCCTCATACTGAGTCTTTTCTCTGGCATTGCCTTTAACCAGCGGAAAATGGAAAAAACTTTTTCCTGCAGGAAGAACAAAGTGTTCTGAGATATTAATTGACACGGACTCGTTATATTTTGGTCTGACTCTCTGGCCGTTGACAAGAGCCCACAGTTTCTTCTTACCCTGAACCATTGCCTCCATACTGAGGTTGGGAAGATAATCGAACCATAAAACCATATCCGGAGGAAGACAAGCCTCGTGGGTAACTGACTCAAAGGCTCCAGCCGCCTTTAAACCGTTTCCGAATATAACAGAATACTCAGCTTCTATCTCATGAAGATCAAGATGGCTGCTGAGGGAAAGTATTTTGACCGCCCTGTGCGGAATGAAACCGCATTCGCTGATAAATTTATTAAACTGCGGTTTTCTGAGGATCCAGACTGTTTTTCTGCACTTTTCTCCCCCGGAACTCATATGCTCATATTGACCTGAACCGTCAAAGATCATAAATGATGCTCTGTCGGCATTTCTGGCAATTCCGTCATCATCAAAAAGAAGACCGAGTTCTTTTTCCACATCCTGATTCTTACATACGTTTCTGCCTTTATAAGTCTTATCAGCTTCAATGTATGTTGTAGGATATCTGGTAAACTGAATTCCTTCGGTATCAGGCAGCTTTTTATGGAGTTTTGCGTCATAACTGCATAGAACGGGGGTCAATACTATACCGTCTCTCCAGTGATCCGTAATTATAATCAGATCACCTTTAGAGCACGATTTTAAGACATGGCTGAAATGAGCAGAAAGCACGGCTGAAATACTGGCCGGAATCGATGAAGCTGAACCGTATGCATACCCTAGACCGCTGCGGATTGACTCCAAATCAAAATCATCCAGCAGATCCGGAACCGCATAAACTAGTTTCTGAGCGGGAAGTTTCCTGTACACCAGTTCTCCCAGTTCTCTGGCGGCGTCACTGGTTTTGAATCTGCTGTTCTCATTGGTATCCCCGGACGGATTTAGAATACTTGTGAATGTATAGGAATCGATATCGGCGGCCTGATGAGAAAGAAAGATACCTCTGCTGTCTTCACAGCTGATCCTGCTTTCTCTGTCATATACATCCTTCCAGAACTGCACCATCGGCCTGAAGGTGCAGATCCTTTCGGAAGCTCCGTTAAAGTACCTAGGGTAGGATCTGGTCAGATCAAGAGCAAGCAGAGGCATCACGCTGCAGAAATCATCAGAGTACTGACGCTGTTTCAGTATGTCCCGGCTGATTCCCT
>CADBNP010000310.1 GCA_902796095.1 uncultured Aeromonadales bacterium
ACGAAAGTAAATCACTCCATATGCCTTCCCATGATCTTTGTACGCTTCTGCAATCATGGGACGGCAGTATTAATTCAGCCGATCGCCTCACGGTACCAGATGAAAACGGCAACAAATTTGCCAAATATGAGCACGATGCAATTTGCAGGTTACTGCTGAACAATGACAGACCGGATTCAATGGTGAACTACCCCGTCAACTGCTGGGATCTCAGTGCCATTACACAAAACCTGAGCATGTTCCGCGAATCAGCCCCAGTTGTTGAACTAACTTTGAGAAATTCCGATCCGGATTCCGGAGAATGCAGTTTCTATATGCGTGATAAAAACAGAAACTGGATTAAAGTCGAAAACATTTTCAAAATTAACAACGTGTCGTCCAACGATCTGGATTTATGCCATGAAAGACTGTGGCTGGCAAGAGATTACATGACTGCTGTTGAAAATTACGCTGAACTGAACGGCATCGAAATGACAGACGTAATGAATCGGTTCGGCAGGATAAATTTACCGGACTATAAAAATATCGGCACTTGGAATTACAGTGACCTGTTCGGAATGTACAAAACTGACAAAGAGGATCAAATTGAAGATGATTGACAAAACAGTAGATGATTTCATAAAAAAACAAAAGAAACACAACACCCCTGAAACTTTTATAGCAAAAGCAGCTGAAAATGCAGAGTATGTAACCTGTTCCACTCATCCTTGCCAGTTTTCACACCCTTATGCAAACCAGGATAAGAAATTAAGAATTACTCCTATTGTTTTCTTTGGCAAATATTCCCCAGACGGCTATGTTCGATCAGGTAATGTCAAAACGCAAAATTGCTTTGACATGTATGGCAGTGCCAGCTTTGCCGCCACTATGAAATTTCTCACACTGCAGATGAGCAACGGCAGATCTGTACTGGAAAATATCAAAGATAATACAGTCGAAGGAAAGGAACTACTGAAAGCGTCCGGAAAGGATCCTGAAAGTCTGCGCGAAAATTTTTTAAAAGTTTTTAAACAATCAGACTCACAAATTACATCATCCAAAATCAAGCAGGTTTATTTTCCTCTAGGCAATGGTCAATATCACCTGCTTTCATTACTGACCCCGTCGCCGATTGTTTATGAATTGAAGAATCGATTAGCTGCAATCAATGAGGATGCAAGAAAAAAAAAGAAACTGATTAAACAAGGGGAAATCACAGAACCGTTTAAAGAGATTTTCATGCTTAAAAAACTTAAATATGGAGGTACTCAACCGCAGAATATCAGCAAACTCAACACAGAAAACGGAGGAATTTCCAGATTGCTGCACAGCGCACCACCAACATTGGAAGATCTCAGGATACGTCTGCCCAAAAATGATTTCTTCAAGGAGTGTCTCAATGTTCACGCTTTCAAACGTGAATTTGACGGACTACGCAAACTGTTTACTCTCCCTCAATACTCAGTTATACCGTTAGAGAAGATAAGAAAATACCGCAACCGCATGCTGGAGGATATCGTATTATCCATTGCAGAAAGAGCGTTCACAGTGCGTGAAGCATTAAAGAAATTTCCGGAGTCTCTCAAAGAAGAACAGCGGATTTGGCTCAACAAAGACGAGAATGTACGCATAAACGAGACGAATCATTGGGAAAATCAAATAATCGAAGACATGGCAGGCTGGATAATAGAAAACCTGCGCCGGTATCGTAACATTTTATTGGGTGATGCAGAAAAATCAGCAATCAAGAACGAATTACAAAATCTCAAGGAATTGTGGAAATGAGTATAAAACAACTTTTGATCCTGCCCCACCTTAAGGTTAACAACGCTAACGGGTGGTCAAGTCCCATCACATCCGGTTTCCCGTCAGTATGTGCTCTGGGTGGAGCGATACACGCATTACAACGGCAGCTGAATAGTAGCGGCTTTAATTGTATTGAAATCACAGAATTTGGAATCATCAGTCACAAATTCAAAGAACGTTCCTATAGAGAGAAGAAAAATGAAGATGCATCCATAATTGCCAGTGCCAAACCTCTAGACAAAAACGGGGAGCGCTCTTCATTTGTCCCGGAAATAAAATGCACGATGGAAATTTCACTGATATGCGGTATGGAAGGGTGCTCAACTTACAATGGAGAAGACATTGAACAGGCAGCTATGAAGATAATAAATAACAATTTCAGAGTGACATCAGGAGATGTTTTGCAGGCGGGGAAACCCTTTATTGTTAATGTGGGAACCGAGGAATGCGACGAGAATTTTAAACGATACATCATTCGAAAACTGATGCCGGGATACGCTCTCATCGAGCGGCAGGATCTGATGATAAACAGCATGGAAGATGGTAACGACGCCCTGGATGCCTTGCTTGTACACGTCTGCGTTGTGAATGAACCATTTTTGAATAGTGGCAAGATTGAAATTAAACAAAGCAGAAACGAAAAAGGATGGATTGTTCCAATCAGCACCGGTTATGCCGCTGTCAGCGATATTGCAAAAGCCGTCAACCAAAGAGATGCTGACTCACAACACAGATTTGCAGAAAGTTTGGTTACACTTGGAGAATTCAAAATGCTCCACCGAATCAGGAGTGTTAACTCATTGCTCTGGCACGCAAACTATGATGAAGATAAAGGTATTTATTGTTACTGCAACAATCAAACCGGTGATGACGATAGTGATAATTTCGATATTGATAATATTTAATCTTTCTTATGGAGAATTGTAATATGGCTAAAAAAAATGAATTTCCATCTGTTCTTGCTTTTGAACGGAAAATCAACCCATCAGACGGTTTTCTGTACAGTACAAAATGGAATGACAGAGAAAAATACACTCCGCTTATGCTGATAGAAAAATCAGTCAGAGGAACAATATCAAACCGTCTAAAGGATGCAGCTGCAGGTGATCCGCTTAAACTCAATTCGGAAGTAGAAAAACCAAACCTGCAAACCATAGACTTCTGCGCCTTACCGCAGGAATGCGACACTCTGAAAATGATTTTCACAGTTAAAATTCTCGGTCGCGTAGGTGAACCTGCATCCTGTAACGTTGTAAAT
>CADBNP010000311.1 GCA_902796095.1 uncultured Aeromonadales bacterium
GGAGTATGATTCCCGGCTGTCAATGAAACGCAGAGAGCGTGAGGAGGAAGATCAGGAAATTATTGAAGAAGCCGGAATTACCGTCGAGGAGACGGATGCGGGGACTGCAGCCGGGTAACTTTTGTCAGCCGGTATTCAGGTTTGCAAATGTGGATTCTTATGCCGGTGTTTTCTTTTTTTATGATCCGCTGCGTAAGAGATTCTTTCTAACGGCAGCGGTTTAAGACAGCGCAGCAAGGATGGTCACTATTGCTTTATCCGGAGGATGTTAACAGAAGACTTCTTGAGCAGGAGTTTTCTGACAGCAGAGGTTGTAACGGCAGAAAAAATCTGATCAGGAGAATTGCCGGGGACAGATCGTTTCCAATTGCTTATTCTCTTAAACCGCCTGCAGAAAAGGCCGGTATGAATGATATACCTGCTTTTCAGCGGTTTATCCGCTCATGGAAAGAGTATCCGTTTCAGCAGTTTGTTTCGAGAACGGACATTCACTATCATCACGGCCTGCCAGGAAATGATATTCCGATTCGTTTTACTCTGAATTCTCTTGAAGATCTCATGCTTGCACTGGGAAAATCACCTGCGGCAGAAATCTCGCGCTTCATCAGCAGACTGAAAGAAATATCCCGGGTTTTCTGTTTTGATTCATATGCCCGTTTTGCTGAAATTGGATGCATGCTGTGGGATCTTCCTCAGCAGAATTTTTCCGATCTGATTACAGTACTCGGTCAGCTTGAACATGGCATGGGGAAAGGCAGACTGTATCTTCGTGCCTTACCTCTTAAGGGCATTGATACCAAGTTTGTTGAGAATCATGAAAAACTGATCTGGAAGATCCTGACCGTTGCCGGAAAGAATTCCGGCTGCCGCGATCTTTTGGAATGGCTCGGGGTGGTGCCGCTGCCTGACGGCTTTGTTTCAGTTGAACTTCTTGATCCGGATCTGCTTGATTACTATCACGGGATCAGATCCTTCAGACTTCCTCATGATCAGCTCAGACTGTGTGAACTTCCAGGCAGCAGACTTCTGGTGGTGGAGAATCTTCAGTCAGGGTACATGATGCCTCCGCTGCGGGATACGGTTATGGTTTTTTCCACCGGAAGAAATCTTGACTGGGCAGATGGAAACTGGCTGAAGCAGAAGAAGGAGATCTGTTACTGGGGCGATCTGGATTTTCATGGATTTCTGATGCTGGCGGAATTCAGAAAAAGAGCAGGGGTGAAGGTTAATTCTCTGATGATGACAACTGAGACCGTGGATGCCCACCGGGATCAGATGGTTTATGTCAGCGAACAGCCTGTTTCAATGGAACAGGAATATCTGCAGTTCCTTACTCCGAAGGAGATTGAGACGCTGAACTACCTTATGGGAGGATGTCAGTCGGACGGGACTAAATCTGAGTCTGTAAACAGACTTGAGCAGGAAAAACTGGATTCAGATTTTGTAATCAGGGAACTCGGCAGATATTTTGAGGTTCTTCTGTGAACCGGTGAACATGGATTCAGAACGGCTCCTGCTTATATTGTTGAGTCCATGAGTGAAGTGGAAAATGAAACATTCGAAACCGTAGTAAGATCCCGGAGTTCTGAGCCAAAATTCATGTATAGCATGACTCTCCACATAAAGATTACTGTGTGTCAGCTGTTTTCACTCCCGTTCATGCCGACTGTACATCCCTTTCCATAAAAAGCAACGCCGTACTTGAAGATCCTTGTGTATCCTCTCTGTTTCAAATCATAGTCATACTGTTTGGCGTCTATCTGAGACAAAGCTGCGCAGCATACATTATCCCGGGTTGCAGGATCACCGTTTTCACATCTTTTAAATTCCAGAATAACAGCTGACTTCGAATTTTCATTTTGAATAATAACATCTGAAAAACCGTTGCCGCTTTCATGATTGGATTTTAATTCCATTTCTGCTGTTTTGACCATGGAAAGCACGCCTGTCATAAAACCGTGATAGTAGCTTTCATATGATGAATCACGAAAACTGATGAAAGTCATAAGCATACTGTCGATAATTTTCTGAATTTCTTCCGGTTTACCATCAAAAAGAGCGTCCCTCAGACAGCATCCCTTTTCTCGCCATTCAGGATTGTCACTGCTGAATATATATTCAGCCTTTGCTTTAAAACAGTTTCGTATTTCCTCGTTTGGAATTTTTATTACTGTGTTGCCATTTGTCGCTTTGGCATTTTTTACACAGGTTAAATATCCGGTATGAAGCATAAGAGTTGCAAATGTATCGAAACTTGCAGTAGCAGTTTTGCCGGCATTGAAAATATCCGGATATGTAGTGAACTCGCGGCAGTGTATCTCTTCTGTTTCGCCGTTTATAAGTTTCTGAAGTTTTTCCGAATGTTCTGAAGACGGGTATTTCATGCACAGATCAACAATATCGTTGCCGCTGGAGTTGATCCAGTAGTTTTCAGGCATGAAAGCTGACGGATCGTTGTCCGGAGCGAGAGCGTTCGATAGAAAATTCAGTACGCTCCAGGGACACAGCATATCGTTACCTGCTATGTTATATCCATCATACCATGTCCTGACATCGTCCAGACGTTTTTCCATTCCGCAGTTCTTCAGCAGCTGTTCTGTTTCGTCTTTTGTCAGTCCTATGAATCTGGAGTAGCGCATATTGCCGAGACCGAAGGTTGCAAAGTGATTTATTCCTGTAAAAATACTCTGGTGAGAAATTCTGAGACATCCCGTCACAAATCCTTTTTTCATGCAGCTGTTAGTTTTCAGGGCACTGCCCAGCATACCGCGAATAACATTCAGCATATCATCATAGTATTTATTTACAGTGGCCTTTTGCAGCGGGACATCATACTCGTCAACAAGAAAAAATACTTTCTGATTGTATTCTCTGAAAAGCATATTTCCGAGAAATTTAAGAGAATCCTTGGCAATGCTTTTTGCCAAATCCATGTTGATTTCATCCTTCAGATTAAGTTCATCGTTATAGCAGTTTTTCAGTTTGAGTCTTAATGAATCCTTTGCTTCGGCAGGCTGTTTATCACTGTCCAGCAGGAAACGGTACTTGTCAAACAAATCTCTCAGCAGTCTGAGCATTGACTTCATTGCATCAGGAAAATCAGATCCTTCCACTTCTTTTAAGGAAATACTGATTACCGGGTAACGTCCCATAAATCTGTTGCAAAGCTCCTGATCTTTATAAACTTCAAGATTTTTAAACAGATTCTCCTGTCTGCTTCTGTCTTCCGGATTCTGATAGTTAATTTCAAGAAAACTCTCTATCATGCTTATGGAAAGTGTTTTCCCGAATCTGCGCGGTCTTAAGAGCAGTGACACGGCATCACCGGATTTCAGCAGACTTCTGAGAAAGGATGTCTTGTCAATGTATATCATTCCGCTGCTGATGAGCTCATCAAAATCTTCTACACCGACTGAAAAATCTTCTGATGAAATATTCATGGCTGCGTTCCTTATAACCTGCAGGTGTGGCCTGATCATACTTTATTATCTGATCATGAGGGTAATGTAAGCAATTCATTCTGTTTGTGTTTTAGACGAAAACGAAAATTTCTGTGTGAGAAAGAATTAAGAACAGTTCCGGACAGAAAGAAATCAGCCGGGTTGTTCAGGATTTTTTTCGATAAACAGCCTGGTTCTCCGCTGTCATCTGAATATTATCTGTGGCAGATCGGGATGTGCGACTCATGAATATTCCGGTACCATCTTCACAGGCTCTTTTTTACGTTTATTCTTCCGTGTGCAGATCTTATTCTGACCTGTCATTTATTATAGCCGTCGCGGAAGTGAATGTACTGTCAGAATGGAAAATACTCGGGATTATATCCGGACTTTTCCATGGCTTGATTTCCAAACTTCTGACAGATTTTTTCTGTTCCTTATTCATGCATGGCATCCGTCATTCTTTCCAATGAATCATCATCTGCGTTCCATCCTGATCGAAAGGGATGATTTTATCACTTTCAGCTGAAGCACGCGCACAGCTGATGACGGTGATGTGGTTCCTGTCCTTACTATGAGATCTGTCGGAATTCTGCCGGAACTGAAGCGAAGGTGGTATGGTAAGGCTCTGCCGGATTATTCTCTCTGCAGGGTGGCAGAACTGGGATTCGGTGCCGTTCTTTTTGAAGGGAACATAGAATTTTACGGCAGGAACTGATTTGATTATGCCAGCAGGTTCGGGATCCGCTACCATGACCTTCCGGAGATGCTGATTCGTCTTTCTTCCTTTGCAGAGAGCTGAAACCTGGCTGTCTGAACGGTGTTACCGGTGTTTATCAGATGCCGAAATGCTACTGTGTGAATGATGCGGATGTGGAAGCTTTCGACAGGAACCTTCGCCGAAGGAAAAACTTAAGTTTCCTGGACAGATTGTCGGTTAGTGTGCCGCCACGATGCGACTTCATGGTGTGAATAAGGACGCAAGTATAAGTGTTGAGATTATAAAAAGAACTGCTGCAATTATGACTGTTGCGACAATGATCAGAGTACTGTTCTGTGCGTTGTTGTCTCTTCTGCAGATGTGATTATATGATTGCGGGAAAAACCGAACTGGTTTGAAATGCGGCTGTGTACGCATAAATTTCCACAGTCTTGCTGTTGCAGTGCAGTCGTCAGCGGCACTGTGGGCAGTGAGATCATTGCGGGGAATTCCGTGATCATCCAGAGTCTGCATTAATTTTCTTCTTTGAAACATTCTGTCATGAGTGAGCATGGCACAGAAGATTCTGCATGATGGATCCAGACATTTTCCCAGATATTTTGTGTCGTAAGCGGCATTGTAGAAAATGACGTCGTGATCTCTTGTAAGTTCCCTCAGCTGATCTTCAAAGCAGTTCAGCGGCTGCAGATTATTCACATCTTCGGGACTGATACCGTGAATATTTTCCGCCTGAGGCCAGATTCTTCTTGCTACTGTTCCGAA
>CADBNP010000312.1 GCA_902796095.1 uncultured Aeromonadales bacterium
ACAATATTTATCCTGATATCAAACATTCTCATACCCGCTGTAGATAAGTATTTGAAATAATTTGAAGTGAACAGCAAGTTAAACTCAGGCAGAAAAGCACGTGATACGTATTTAAGCACCGGTCTGATGATTTGATATTCAGAGGACATAAAATATCAGACTGTCTGTTCTGATCTTCCTCACAATGGCATCCTAACATAAGAAAACAAGACAAACCGAACAGAAAACAGTTTTGTACACAAAATATTCACTCTGAAAAACTCTTGATGTAGATAGCACTTTTTTGATGATCTTATGGGAGTCGTATTTAACTCGCGTGATATACTTCACTAATCTTAATTTTTCTTTTTTGGAGTATTTATCTTGAGTGAAAACAAGCCATTAATGGCGGAACTCGAGGACGATGATCAGCCAAAGGCTGGAAATGCCAGATCCGTGATGATAAAAGTCATCACCGTAGTGGTTGCTTCGCTCCTCGCATTTGCTCTGCCGTATATCTTCCCCGGTGCTCTGGCACTGACTCCGGTTCAGCATATACTGCTGGTGATTTTTACCGCAGCCGCTTTCTGCTGGATTACAGAACCTATACCCGTTTATGCCACCTCGCTTTTTGCTATGGGTGCTCTTGCCGTGTTCATATCAGATTCATCCTTCTGGACCCTGAGGGATTATCTCCTCAGTGTGGATAAGGAACACGTCATAAGTTACAAATCAGTTCTCAGCAGTTTCAGTGCTCCGGTTGTAATTCTGTTCATCGGCGGGTTCGCGCTTGCAATTGCCTCCACAAAGTACAAGCTGGACATAAACCTTGCCAGAATTCTGCTTAAACCTTTCGGTAAAAAGCCATACATGGTAATGCTCGGCATCATGTCTGTAACAGCTGTCTTCGCCATGTTCATGAGCAACACTGCAACAACCGTAATGATGCTTGCAATGATTACGCCTGTTATTGCACTGTTCGACAAAGCCGATCGCGGAATCAAAGCCATAGTTTTCTGCGTACCGGTTGCAGCCAACGTCGGAGGCATAGCAACCCCGGTTGGTACCCCGCCTAATGCCATTGCGCTCGGTTTTCTGACCGGAGAGGACACCATCAGTTTTATGGAATGGATGAAGGTGGGATTTCCTCTCGCAGCAGTCTGCGTCATTGTTGGATGGGTTATTCTGAATTTACTTTACCCTATCAAGCAGAAGGAAGTAGAAATCAAAATCGAATCGTCCTTCGCCAAGGACTGGAGATCAATCACCGTTTATGTAGTATTTGCTCTGACAATTCTTCTGTGGATGACAGAAAGATGGCACGGAGTTAACAGCTACGTAGTTGCTCTGCTCCCTCTTATCGCTTATACATGCACCGGAATCATCAAAACTTCAGATATAAAAACCATGAACTGGGATGTAATCTGGCTCATTGCCGGTGGTATAGCTTTAGGTGACGCTCTTGGAAAAACAGGTCTTGCATCAAAGCTTGCCAACATCATCGATTACACTCAGTACAGCGGTCTGGTAATAGTTATCCTGCTGAGCATCATAGGATGGGCACTTTCCAACTTCATTTCAAATACAGCGTCTGCCAACCTTATGCTGCCTATTGCGGTTGCCGTTCTGGCAAGTGCTGGAGATGTAGGTATCGACAAACCAACAGTTCTCATGTTCTGTGCTATTGCGATATCCTTTGCAATGAGTCTTCCTATCAGTACACCGCCTAATGCACTGGCATATGCCACCGGATATCTCAAAAATCGCGATATCATGATTGGCGGCGGTATTATTTCTGTCGTCTGCCTGGGTCTTGGTATTCTTACCATGTGGCTTGTCGGCTGATACGATTCAAACAAAGTTGCAAAAAAAGATCCCCATCGCGGGATCTTTTTTTTGTGTACAAAGATTTCACCATGACAGTCCTCCGGATCTCATGGCACCTGCTGAAACTGTCTGCAGACAGAAAAAAACATAACATTACAAATCATCCGTTCCGCAGCAGAATCTTCTGATAACATCCCGAAAACTCAGACGCACCAATGGTTCAGTGCACTTCCGGCTCCCGGAATTATATGGTGCAAAAATACCGCATCCGTTCCGCAGCAAACTGCTCTGATAACACCTCGAAAACTCAGACGCGCCAATGGTTCAGCGTACTTCAGGTTCCCGGAATTATATGGTGCTACATGCCGCATCCGTTCCGCAGCAAACTGCTCTGATAACATATCAAAAAGTCAGAAATACCAATGGTTCAGCGTACTTCCTGTTCCCGTAATTATATGGTGATCACATGCGGGAATCTTTTCTTTTTGTGGATCCTCAAATATACTGTTTAATCAAGCTCAATAAAAGTCGCTGACAATTAGTGATTTATGTCTCTATATATA
>CADBNP010000313.1 GCA_902796095.1 uncultured Aeromonadales bacterium
ATTTCTTAAAATCTCTTTTAAAAACAATATGTTACATTCAAAAATTCAATTAAAAACAGATTGGAATTTCTGTCCATAAAAATGTTAATTATTTCCATTCTTTACTCGAAGATACCCCTGCGCATCTGCCAGCGGAGAACAATTCAGTCAGACAGTTCCTATACTGTTCGAAAAGTTTCCGCAGGCACAGACTGACAGACTTCAGCGGAAAAACTTCCGGTAAATCAGAAAAATCTGCTGCTACAAATAGGTCACGGCTAATTGCAAATACCCCCCCTTTTTTCTATAATCGAGAATGTGTGACTGTCACTGTATCAAACACTGTGCTGTATTAATACGATACAGACTCGGATGAATTGACAGAAGATGGAACTGTTATTCAAAAAGCATTCATTTCCAGAAAGAAAGGAAGCTGTGACAGGAAAGTTCAGGAACAGACAACAAATACCGGCTCCGTATGCGACGGTAAAAACGCAGTTTTGATACCGTTTGTTTTTGCCTCCATGACTGAATTTTGCCATTTCACTAACCGTGGAAGAAAAAGATGATCCTGCAGCAATACCAGCAATTAAAAAAAATAGTAGGCGAATACCTGCCTCCCGAGCAGATTGCCAGGATCGATCAGGCATTCAACCTTGCCAGCAATGCACATGAAGGGCAGTTCAGGACCGGTGGAGAACCATACATAACACATCCGGTAACAGTTGCATGCACCCTTGCCAGATATCATCTGGACTATGAGACCATCATGGCAGGTATTCTCCACGATGTTGTTGAAGATACTCCTGTTACAAAGGAACAGCTGCAGAAGTTTTTCGGAAGCAACGTTTCAAACCTGGTTGCAGGTGTAACCAAACTGGATAAAATTCAGTTCTCCAATTACAAGGAGGCACAGGTTGCCAATCTCCGCAAAATGGTTATGGCCATGGTGCAGGATATCAGGGTAATCATAATCAAACTGGCCGACCGAATGCATAATATGCAGACCCTGCGGCCGTTAAGACCGGACAAGCGTCGCCGGATAGCTAAAGAAACTCTTGAAATATATACACCTCTTGCAAACCGTCTCGGCATGCACGCCATCAAGGACAAACTTGAGGCACTCTGCTTTGAAAACATATATCCCTTCAGAAGCAAAACTCTTTCCAATGCTGTAAATCATGCACTCAGTAACCGCAAGACAGAGATAGAAAACATAGTTGCGGACGTTTACAAGGAACTGGAGAAACGTAATATAAAAGGAAGGATATTCTGCAGGGACATAAGTATTTTTAACATATACCGCAAACTTCAGACTCACAAACTTGAGTTTCACGGCGTTCTCGACAACTACTGCTTTACCGTCATTGTAAACGACATTGATACATGCTACCGGGTTCTTGGAATTATCCACAGTCTCTACAAACCTAAACCAAACTCATTCAAGGATTACATTGCTGTTCCAAAGAGAAACGGCTACCAGTCCATTCATACTGCTCTGATAGGTCCGCACGGCATGCCGATTGAAATGCTGATCAGAACGGAGTTTATGAACGCAATGTCAGAAATGGGAGTTCTTGCACGCTGGTCATACAATACAACTGATGACAAGACATCATCCGCGGTAATGCAGCAGGCACAGCGCTGGATGAACAACCTGCTGGAGCTGCAGGAAAACGCGGGCAACGCCTTTGAATTTGTAGAGGGCGTCAAGGACGATCTGTTTCCGGATGAAATCTATGTATTTACTCCGGAAGGTAATATTCTTGAACTGCCGATGGGATCTACACCTATCGATTTTGCCTATGCCATTCATACCGATATAGGTCAGACGTGTATCGGAGCAAGGGTTGATCACCAGCCTTATCCTTTGAGCTGGAAGCTTGTATCAGGTCAGTCAGTGGAAATCATTACATCACCGACCGGTCGTCCCAACACGTCCTGGCTTAACTTTGTAGTTACATCGAGAGCAAGAACAAAGATAAAACAGTACCTCAACAATCTTGCAGCCGACGAAGCGATTGTTCTGGGAAGAAGAATTGTCCTCAATTCTGTAAGTTTCCGCAGCATCAGCGAAATTCCGCAGGACAAAATGAATCTCATTCTCAGGGAAACAAAACACAGTGACTGTAACGAACTGTTCAGAGATATTGCTCTTGGCAATGAAATGAGTCTGCTTGTAGTACAGAAAATTCTTGGACAGAGTTCAAGAAGCGATCCTACATCCTACGGTATGCCAACAGACAAAAAATTCCCTATCAGAGGCACTTTCGGTCTGCTGATCAACTTTGCACAATGCTGCCAGCCGGTTCCAGGTGATGAAATCGTAGCACAGGTTACATCAGGTAAAGGTCTTATTATTCATCGCTGCGAATGCACCCAGCTCAAGCACGAAACGGATCTGACAAGAGACAAACTGATGCAGGTTGAATGGGACGAGGATCTTATTGAACAGGTATTCCAGACATCCATAACCATAGAATATATCAACGCCGTCGGTGTGCTTCCGCATCTTCTTCGGGTTATCAGTGATGCAGAGGGCATTATCGGTGACATGAGCACCTACAGGAAAGACAGTACATCATCAGTTATGGAACTGAAAATCGGTGTTCAGAGTCTTGAGCATCTGAACGGCATCATAAAATCACTGAAAATTCTGCCAAATGTTCTCACTGTAAGCCGTCATACCTACTCTTCTTCCAGAAACAGCCATGCTAAAAACCAGATGGTGCCTTCATGATAGATTACACATCAGACAATTACCTGAACAACAGTTACCGCAGGGTACTTATTGACTTCAAGAACAGTAAGGGCAACTGCCAGAATGTTCAGTACAGTGATAATGAATCCGTGGCAGCCATCTCATTCACCCACGAAGGCATTGTTCAGAAGCCTCAGCTTCTGTTTGTCCAGGGAAGAGCTGAAACTACAGATAAATATCTTTCTCTTTTTCATGATCTGTTCGAGGCGGGATATGACATTTATTCCTATGATCACCCGGGACAGGGTTATTCCGGGCACAGAGAGTACGGTGGACGATCCTGGATTAATTCCTTTGAAGATTATGAAAAAGCTCTTACAGCTGTCATTAAACACTATGAACTGAACAACCCTATTATTATCGCAGTATCCATGGGAGGACTTATAACAGTCTCAGCCCTCAACAAACAGAAGATCAGAGCATCAAAAATTGTTCTTGTAACCCCAATGTTCAGGATTGATCGCAAGGGACTGCCAAGATGGCTGGCTGCTTTCGTATGTGACTTCTTCGATCTGATAGGAAGACTGACCTTCAACAAATACAGTGCACCGCCAGGACAGAAACCATACCGCAGACCGGCATTTGCAAGCAACAATAAAACCCACAGCGAACGCAGACTGAATTTTTACCACGACTGGTACAACAATGACAGCATCATCCCGATAGGAGGAGTAACCTGGCACTGGCTCAGTCACGCCTACCGCAACGAGCCCCAACAGATAAAGGGCGAAACAACACGAATACTTCTGATAGAAGCACAGAACGATGTCATAGTGGATAACAGCAGCAACAGTGAAATAATAAAGAAATCCACCGCCAGAATAGAAATAAGACGGATCAAGGGCGGGTATCATGATCTTTTGAATGAGGAAGACAGCATCAGAAACCAGACACTTGAACAAATTACAGATTTTGTATACAGAAACTGATGACTGACGAAGAAATAATGAAACACGCCATCATCCAGGCGAAAAAAGCTCTTGATCTTGGAGAAGTCCCAATAGGTGCAGTAATTGCACTAAACGGTCAAATCATTGCTGCCGGCTATAACAGTGTGATAACAAACTGCGATCCCACTGCCCATGCGGAAATCCAGGCTATCCGCCATGCCGGAAAAAATCTCAGCAACTACCGACTCACAGAAGCGGAACTCTTTGTTACTGTCGAACCATGCGTCATGTGTGCCGGGGCTCTGATCCACTCCAGAATAAAAAGACTTGTGTTCGGAGCCTCCGAGCAGAGGACAGGCGGAATAAACTCAGTGTACAGAATTCTGCAGGACGGTCTGCTTAATCACACCACACTCATAACATCCGGTGTTCTTGAAGATGAATGCCGCCAGTTAATGCAGGATTTCTTCAGAAAAAGACGCGAGGAGCAAAAGCTAGCCAAAGCAGCATTAAAACAGAATTACGAGAGAAAAAATGGATGAATATTTAGCCAGATTCCGCGGAACGGCGGCACTGTACGGACTCAGTCAGCTTCAGAAACTTAAAAACGCAAAAGTAACTGTTGTAGGAATAGGAGGTGTTGGCTCATGGACTGCCGAAGCTCTTGTCCGGACAGGTATAGGAAATATCAGACTGATTGATCATGACATCATCAGCATAACCAATACAAACAGACAGTGTCACGCTCTCAGTTCAACCATAGGTAAACCTAAAGCTGAAATCTTTGCAAAGAGACTGACAGACATTAATCCGATGCTTAATATTGAATATCACAGAGAATTCATTGATCAGAGCAAAATGAGTATTCTGTTTCCTCCTGATGCGGCATCAGACAGTTATGTCGTGGAAGCAATCGACAGCATACATTCCAAAACGGCACTTATAAACCATCTCAAGAGAAACAGGTATAAATTTATCGTTTCCGGAGGAGCCGGAGGCAAAACAGACTGTTCAAAGATTTCTGTTTCTGATCTCAGCGTCGTATCCCAGGATCCTCTTCTGGCAAGGATCAGAGAAAACCTGCGCCGTGATTACGGATTCACAGCAGGAAACGGACACAAATTCGGGATCCGCTGCGTCTACATACAGACACCGAAGCATAAACCGTCAGAAGTGAATACCCCCGAGGAATTGAAGATTATTTCTGAATATTTTGATGACAACACTGTCACCTTCGGTACTTCCATGACGGTGACGGCATCACTCGGACTTTCGCTTGCCAGGGAAATAACCAGCAGGATCCTGACTGATGTCATTTAGCGAACTTAATACTCAGCAGAAGGAAGCCATAAAATATGTTTCCGGTCCATGCCTTGTAATAGCAGGCGCCGGCTCAGGCAAAACCAAGGTAATTACGGAAAAAATACTTTATCTCATTCATGTTGCACAGCTGAAGGGATATGAAATCTGTGCAGTCACTTTCACAAACAAAGCAGCAAAGGAAATGCGTTCACGCATTGCCAAAATTGCGACGCCTGAACAGCTTAAAGGGCTTCTGATTACAACATTCCATTCTCTCGGTCTGCACATAATCAAACGTGAATACGCCAAAATGGGGTTAAAACGCGATTTTATTCTGATGGACACAAATGATCAGAAATGGCTGGTATCCTCCCTTTACAAGGAGCAGCTTGGTGACAGTGACGAGAAAATAAATGATGACATCATAGCCGAAACTCTGACTGCTATTTCCAGAGCTAAAATGAACGGTCAGACTCCGGACGATCTGAAGATGATTTCATCACCGGATGAGATGGTAAAGGCACTCATATACGACAAGTATGAAACCATGATGAGTGCCTACAATGCAGTGGATTTTGACGATCTCGTTCTCAAACCGATGAAACTTCTGAAGTCAAATGAATCAACCCGCAAATACTGGCAGAAAAGGTTCAAACATATTCTTGTTGATGAATACCAGGATACCAACGACACCCAGTACGAATTTCTGAAACTGCTTATAGGCATGAGAGAGATTTTTACCTTTGTCGGCGATGATGATCAGTCTATCTACTCATGGAGAGGCGCGGATCCTCAGAACATTGTCCGTCTGCACAATGATTTTCCGTCTCTCAAGGTTATAAAACTCGAGCAGAACTACCGCTCCTGCGGTCGTATACTCCATGCCGCCAATGAACTGATAAAAAATAACAGCCACATCGTCAACAAAAATCTGTTCTCCACCTATTTATACGGTGATCCTATTATCGTTCATGAAACAAGAAACCCGGCGGCGGAAGCACAGTACGTATCAACAATAATATTTGGGGAAAGATTCAGGAAAAATCTGAAATGGAAGAATTTCGGGGTTCTGTACCGAACCAATTTTCAATCAAGAGAAATTGAAAAAAACTTCCGTGAAAGCCGTATTCCGTACCGGATAAACGGAGACATATCGTTTTTTGAGCGGGCAGAGGTCAAGGATATCATGGCCTACTACCGGGTTCTGCAGAATCCCCACAACGATAATGCTCTTATCAGAATTATAAACATACCTCCGAGAGAAATTGGTAATGTAACTACAGAAAAACTCGGCAGGTACGCAAAAGAAAACAATATCAGCATGTTCGATGCGATGGACTACTATGATTTTACAGGTACCATATCCGAAAGAGCTGCCAATGCCCTGAGAAATTTTAAAAACTTTATAAATTCCAGACGGGAAATGATAGATCAGGAACAGGAAGAGGAGGTTATCCAAAACCTTTTTGATGACATCAGCTACAGAAATTACCTGGTTAATGAAAACAAAAACGAACAGATTGCACAGATAAAATATGAAAACATAATCCTGCTCAAGGAATGGCTGATAAAAAAACTGAAGGGCAATCCAACTGAATCAATAGAGCCGGCTGATTTTGATGATGCTGTTGCATCCCTCTGTCTTAGAGAAATGCTTGATCAGAATGAAAATGACGAAGATCCTGCTCTTGATCAGGTTCAGCTGATGACAGTTCATGCAGCCAAGGGACTTGAATTCGATTTTGTATTTATCATAGGCTGCGAAGAAAAGATTATTCCCCACAACAACAGTGTTGAAGACGGCAATATAGAAGAGGAACGAAGGCTGATGTATGTCGGCATCACAAGAGCAAAACGTTTTCTCATTCTTAACTACTGCTCATCAAGACAGGATGAAAAAACAAAAATTTCACGTTTTATCAATGAGCTGCCGCAGGAGGATCTGGATATGCAAACCCTTGAACAGCAGGAAAAAGCGGATCCTAATTGTCTGAGCAAAATGGCCGAACTAATAAAGCAATTAGAAAGCTGAAACAGTGGAAATTAAACAGATAAAAGAATATAATCCGTTGGAGTGCACCTGTAGCCCAATGGATAAGGCGTC
>CADBNP010000314.1 GCA_902796095.1 uncultured Aeromonadales bacterium
CAATGGATATCAAAGTCTCATCCTGTTTGCGAAAATAGACAAAAACGGAAGTTACTTTATCACCAAGGCAAGACACAATTGTGCCGCTTTCACCAGGCCTGCATAAATCTGCACCGGAACAATCATCAGATTTCATGATTCTGATGCCAGGACAATCAGGCAATCACAGAAAAGTACCTGTGCAAAAAGCCAAAATCAGCAGCACTTTTAATTTCAGAAAAATCTCAGAATTCAGTTCAGAAATTTCTGCTGAGAACACTGTAAAAGTCACGACCTGAATTCAGGAGAAGTTTACGATCACTTTTTTGCTTATTTGCCTCAAGATATCACTGTTCAGAAGGATCTGCTCTGAAAAAGCTGCAGCCGTGAATCAGCAAAAAAAGCCGGGTGTTATGCCAAAAATGCCTGATGTTCAGTCTGAACAGAGGTTCAGGTCCAAAAGAATGAAAACAGCACACCTGATACCACACGGAGAGACATATGCAGGTTTCGACATCATCCGGTGCTTTCAGCCTAATCCGCCTCAATCATATATCCTCTGTCAGTTTCCTTACTGATCCTGTCAAAGTCCAGATCAAATACTCTTTCCACAGTTCTGTCAACAACACCGGTTCTGCTGCTTTCACCGATTTCTGAATCAGAATAATCAAAATCCAGGGCGGTACCTGCCCCTGTCAGAGTTTCACATTGCATACTTCAAAATCATGCATGATCCCGCTGAACCTGCGGGACAACCTCATTCATGCTTAAAAGCACCTCGTTACCTATTCTGGCTTTTGAGGAACCGGATCTGAACTGAGTTCCTGCTGAATTGACTTCGGAAACATAGTCTAGAACTGCCTTTTCCAGATTGTCGGTAACGATACGCAGCTCAGCCACGGCCGGCGCATTATTTTTCTCATTTGCATCAGCGGTAATTTTGGTCAGATTCTCCATAAGCATTCTGATGCCGCCGTTACTCTTGCCGCCTACATTGGCTGCCAGCTGCTGGGCATACTCAGGGAACCCCCTGGACTTCAGCTGCCTCTGCGCATTTTCCATGGCAGTCCTGACAGTTGCAGGGAAATTCTCCTTGCGGTTTCCCTCTCCCGCACCCTGTCTGGTGATTGAAGTCACCAGAGACAGGCCATGCAGTAATGATTCAGATTTATCGTTGGAACGTTCCTTGCGGACCTGCATCCCGGAGCAGCGCGATTTCTCCACCTCATCGTCACTAATAGTGCTGTTGTAGATGCCGTGAGTCTCACATTTCAGATACAGTCTCCGGGGCTCATTTCCCGAAGCAGGAATTGTAAAATAATGGAAGGTTCTCATGCCGCCCATCAGACCGCCCATGCTGCGCGGAATATCAATTCCCCGCGGCATGTTGAGATGTCCGTCCACCTGCTGATGATGGTAAGCTTTGGCATGGGTGGATGTGCGCAGATAAACTTCCTTGCATCTGTCCAGCCAGTGGTATATGCCGCCATCAGGATCCTCCACCGAGAACGCGCCGCGTTCGTTGTATTCCCCCTTTTCCACCGTGGCCGCATGAAATGCCAGGGTGACGCAGGCGGCATTGCGGAGACTCGTTTCATAACGATGTCCCTGACCTAAACGGATCGCCTTCAGAATTTCCTGTCCTCTGCCGATTCGGGCAGCAATAATATTTTTAAGCTCTTCTATGCTCTTCGGCCGGTCTGCAGGCGGGGTATCCATAATCATGTCAGCATAATGTTGTTTACGGAACCGGTAATTCCTGCCGTTAACCGTCACGTCAAGATTATCAGGAATATTAAAGTTCAGAGCGTTATTCTGACTGTTGACATTCTCCCTGGCTCTGCTCTGTTCCGTTCTGGCTGCTGCCGCTTCACGATTGAAGGTTTTACCCTCCTCAAGACCGGTGCCGCCGGTGACTCGGGCCTGAAATTCAGCAGGATGGGTAATTTTAGTAACATTTCTTTCAGAAAATACATCCATCATCCTGGAAGCGTCGGACTTTGGTATGGTAAGACGGGCACATCCTTCTGCGTCAATTTCCAGAAAAGCACCGGCGGCATTTGCCAGCATATTCAGATTGCTGCGACTCTGCTCAGATAGAGGAACGTCACAGTGATAGACAATATTGTCCCCATCTACGTGAGCCCTCCACGGAACTCTGGTTTCCTGATTAACCGCAAGATGATCCAGCGGAGTTTCGCCATGAGGACTTATCCAGGTGGTTTGGGATGTCAGTTTCTCAAGGTTTTCAATAGTTTCAATTGCCTTTTCCTGAATCTCGGGACCATTTACAGCGAGGTCATCATATAGTCTGAGCTGATTTTCAGAAACATTGAGAACCTTATCCAGATTGTCATTGAATTCCTTGTACTTCACATTAATCTCGTTGATGATCTCTTTGCGAAGAGCCTTTTCCTCAGGCTTGATTCCTTTTTCCTCCGGATCAAACGCCCTGCGGTAATCCTCAAAAAGCCGTTCTGCACTGCCGCTCCTTTTCATTTCCCGAAGATCCAGAACTCCGCTGAATTTCGCGAATCTGGTATCGTCGTCGAATACAGAAAAGTTTTTGAATCGGGGCTTGGTTGAAGCTCCGTAGGTATCCTTGAATGACAGGTTGTCATCCAGTTCAAGATGCCTGCCGTTGCCTTCCAGGGAATGTCCCGGATCAATGGCAAAGAATTTTCCGTCAGCAAATCCCTTGTTCTGTCCTCGGGAGCCTATTCCGTCCCTGTCGGCGCTGACAAGAAAGAAAGCCTTGTATTTGCCGATCTTTTCCGCTTTTTCGCCTTTAGGAGGCACTACCTGACCGTCTTTCAGAAATCCCTTTTCCAGATCCTGGTAGCCCTGTGCAAATTTGGCTTCAAGCATAATCTTTGGATGGCCGTCAGAATACTGTCCTCTGACAATCCGCAGCTCCTGGGTCGGAACGCCTGAAAGCCGTGACAGATCATTTGCAAGAGCCTCTGTAACAGCTCCGACAGAAGATTTGTTGGCAGTGGTTGCAGTCTGCAGACGATAAAGCTGTCCGAAACGGCGGTTGGTAATAATGCGTTCCGGACGCATGAATTTTCCAGCGGAAGCCGCACTCTTGTTAAAAACCTTGACTTTTTCATTGTAGTCAAGCTTGACAATGTGCCTGTCAGCAAAGTGTTTAAACATCGGTGATTTTTCATAATCCGGATCTTTCGGCCCTACTGAGAGAACCGCATCCCTGATCTGCACAAAAAGATCCTTCTTTATGTGATCCATGGGAACGCACTGCCACTGTTCAGGATTGGCATCGGGATACTTCTGACAGAAGGCCCTGTAAAGTTTGCTTTCCGGATTTTTCATCTCGCGCTCAATCATAAACTCGGCAACGGCCGAAATGCAGGCCGGATGAGCCCTGCCGAACTTCATGATCTGCTCTTTAAGAGGCAGATCCCGGCATTCCGCGGCGATGCTTGGATGCTTTTCCTTGAGTTTTTCCAGAATTTCGCGGTTCTCGGATGACTCGAAATCCTGCATCAGTCCCCTGGTATCATCCCGTGACCAGTCGTTTGTATATATAAATCCAGGTTCAACGCCGTTTGTTTTCAGTTTGACCAGAAGAGTCGGATTATTAGCAGATCGATTAATGCGCTGTCCGACACCGAGAGACCCGCGATTAATCCGATCCTCAACTGACGTGGCATTGCGATCAAAGACAACCTTGAGATTTTTAAGTCCAACAGCCTCACGATCACCTGCTGCGGACTCTACAGATTTACGGGCACCTAAACTGTTTATATCAACACTCTTCTTGCCTGAAAGCGAGTTGTCGTGAGATTCCTTTACTCCTGCTATGGATTTACTGATGATTTTCTGGGCGATGGCGCCGATGTCTGCGGTGTTCTTAATCCTGGAACCCAGGTTCCTGTAGCCGTCAACCTTCTTTTTAACTTCGAGACGAACTTCTCTCTGAACGTCATCTGA
This sequence comes from uncultured Aeromonadales bacterium, assembly GCA_902796095.1. Classification (GTDB taxonomy): domain Bacteria; phylum Pseudomonadota; class Gammaproteobacteria; order Enterobacterales; family Succinivibrionaceae; genus UBA2804. The sequence continues at coordinate 3,934 of CADBNP010000314.1, forward strand.
AAGCTCCATCATTTTTGGATCTATATCCATCTGACGGTTTATTTCGCTTTTAAGACGGTTCTCCTTGATCGTGTCAAGACTGGACAGTGTATTCCTGATATCACAAACTCTCAGGGATTTATGAAGCTGACTTCTGGCTCCGAGAACGGTATCAAAGGCGTGCTCTCCAAAAACCCCGTATTTTCTTGAAAGGGCATCCCGAAAAGCCTGCATTGTCTGATCATTTTTCTGCCGTGTATCAGAGAAAAAAAGGTTTCCAAGTTTTGCCTTGTCACCCTGCTCATTGACAACAACATCACGAAACCCGACAGTCCATGAATTCGCAATTCCTTCAAATCTGTTTATAATATCTGTCATATCTCAGCCCTGTTCCACGTAACTTTATATATTCTAAGGATGGATTATCCCAATTTGATGCTCATCTACAGTGTCGAAACCATCTGGCTCCTGAGTGAGCAGATCATTGATTCTTCCACTCCACAGGCCGCAGAGCTGAAGAATATTTTCTAGAGATGCAACGAATTCTTCAGAATTCTTCTCTATTTCATCCCCGTTGAATAAATAACTGTAAACCACCACATTGCTTACTTCTTCTATGCTGAAATACCCTCCGGCAGTCTCCTTTCCAAAGAGATTTCCAGTCAGAAGTTCCTGATACACCTTTTTCGGAGCATCTTCAGGAAGCTGAAATACCTCGACAAAACAGAGAACGGACTGATTATGCTCTACAAACTGCAGATTTACGTTAAAGGCATCATCAATGCGAACTGAAATTAGACCGTTTTCATCAGGAGTTAAAGCTTCAATGCCGGTATCCTTCCTTAGTTCTGAAATAAAATTCCTGTAATCATCTAGAGTCTTCATACTATGTTCCTTCCAAGAAAAATGTCCGAACTGGCTGCAGCATCAAAAGAACCGGGACGATCAGTTCAAGAATTTCATGCTGAAAGATGTGGCTCATGCAGAGACAACGTCTGATACGCTGTAAAAGTTACATCTTTTTCACCAAATAACCATTGCTCCTAACCTAACATACAGTGAAACTGCAGGAAGTGACTGAAATCACGGAACCATGATAACCTGACTGTTATGTTGAAAAAAGTATTGACTATCTCCTCACCTCATCCATATAGTTATCAGATGAATGGCGATCTGGCTTGCCGTACCATCCGTTTCAGCAGCGGTACGGATGAATGCATCACTCATCAAGACACCATGAACAGCCAACAGTTTGTGTAACCTTTCAGTGTTTTCTTCGTTTATCTTCTTGAACATTCGAAGTTTTCTTCTTTCATTATCGAAAGTGCAGAATATGAAAGAGAACCGCGAAAACAGCAAAGCTGAAAGAAAAATCGTATTTATCAGCAGTTTTGTAAGGAAAGTCAGATGAGTCTGGATAATGCAAAAAAATTAATGATAGGAGTTGCCGAAACTCTGGGATGCAAAGGTGACGTTCTTGGTGATGACGGCATGTGCACCGTTACTCTGGAGAAGAGCTGGATGCCCCCGGTTCATATCTGCTATATCGATTCGGATAATTCCATGCTGTTTTTCTCAGAAATCGGAATTCTCACTTCCGAAAGAGAAACCGAAATTTTAAAGGAGCTCATGCACCGGCATTATCTCTTTGCAGATTCTAACGGAGCCTGTGCTTCTCTTTCCGGTGACAACAACATGATTACCGTGCAGTTAAAGTTTTCATTAAGCGAACTCACTGCAAACGATCTGCTCGGCCTGCTGAACGATTTCGCGGGAGAGGCCGCAAAGGTAAAAATTCTTGTATACGGTAAAGGAGAAAACGGGAATGATGAAAGCAGCAATACGGACATTTCACTGATTTCCTCTGACAAACTGCTGGAAATCTGATTCTTATGTATTCCTGCATGAAATAATTATCCCAGATAAACAACAAGGAACATAAATTGACAGGCATAAATAACATTCATACTGCAGGCAGCAGCACTGTTACTGATGACTCTTTTGAGGATCTTTCTCCGGCAGAAAACAACCCTGCTGATGAATTTGATGTTCTGGATGATGAACAGTATGGCAATATCATAAAGGAAATGCCGCCGAAGGATACCAAACTGCCAGAGAACATGCTGCAAAATGCAAAATTTCACAAGTGCTCCGGACTGTCAGATGTACAGATTGCCGCCATTGACAACATGAAGGCCCCGAAGGTACGAGGCTTTTTCTCGAACCTGTTTTCAGCAATAGGAAGATCTTTCGTAAGAGGGATAAATGCAATAAAATCGGCGTTTTCATCAAACAA
>CADBNP010000315.1 GCA_902796095.1 uncultured Aeromonadales bacterium
ACAGCATTTGTTTAAAGTTTCTGTTCCTGGGCTGCAGTTACGTTTTTGTTATGTTCAGTCGTCAGCTGAAGCAAATATCAGGATAAGAACGCAGAAGTCTAATAACAATTAAGAAATTTGTATCAGGTTTTAAGACCTGATACATTTTATTTGTGCACAGTTACCAGGTATATCTGACGGTAGTGATATCGTGTAATAGGTTATTGTTTTTGACAGAACCCGGTCAGATCCCTATGGTGAAGATGTTGCAGTTGTCATGACGCTGGTAGGTCACATTTTTCATCATTTTCTTTACGATGAAGACACCGAGACCGCCCTCCTCTCTTTCTTCAAGAGGCATGGTAACATCAGGTACGGGGGCTTCGGTGAGGGGATTGAATGGCTTTCCGTTGTCCTGGAAGGAAATGGTGACAGTCGCTTCATTTTGATCTATATCGACCTTTACATTGATAAACTCGGCATTGCTGTGGTTCAGAATGTTTGACACAATCTCATCAGTGCATATGTTGATTTTTGTTGCCGTACTTAACGGAATCCCGTTGCTTTCAATTGTTTCGCTAACGAAATCTATAACCTTTTCTGTAGTGAGCTGTCTGGTACTGAACTGCCTTTCTGTTATCATTTTCGTCCCCTTGTGCTGTCAGCTGTCAGTTTCTGCGTATGGCCATTACCGTTATATCGTCAAACTGTTTTGCAGAGTTCTTGAATGTGCTGATATCCTCCTTGAGAGAACAGCACATCTCAGACATGTTTTTTCTCCGGTTGAGGTTGAGAACCTCCAGTGTTCTGTCAAAGCCGTACATCTCATTGTTTTCATTTGACGCTTCCGGTACACCGTCAGTATATACAAAAATGGTGTCTCCTCTTTCGAGAAAGATCTCGTTTTCAGTGTAGTTTATATCTTCAATTTCACCAAGAACAAAACCTGTTTTATTTTTCATTATTGTGAAATCGCCGCTGTTTACTGAAATGATCGGGTGATCATGACCTGCACTTGCATATTTGAGAAGTCCGGTGTTCAGATCAAGGATCCCGCAGAATACTGTTACAAACATCTGGGCCCGGTTGTTCTGACACAGTTCATTGTTTGCCCTGATCAGAGCCGTCCCCGGTGACTGGCTGTCCTTGAGGTTTTTATGAATAATTGTCTTTGAGATCATCATGAAGAGTGATGCCGGTATTCCCTTGTCGGATACGTCTGCCACCACAAAGCAGAATTTGTCGTTTCCGATCCTGAAGTAATCGTAGAAGTCACCTCCCACTTCGAGAGCTGGATCCATGGATGCGTAAAAATCGATTTCAGGGATCATGATCGGTTCCGGCAGCACGCCGTTCTGTATATCGGATGCGATGTGCAACTGGGTCGCAACTTTGGACTGCTCCTTGGAAATACTGGTCAGCTTCTGAATGTACTCGTCAATTTTCTGGGAGAAAATTCTGAAGGAGAAAGCCAGTTCTCCTATTTCGGACTTGTATGAGGTGTAGCGATCCACAATGGATTTTATATACTGGATTTCTGAGTTTATATTGTCATGATCACCGAAATTCTGTCCGATGCAGGAAAGCTCCTCTATTGGCTTTGAGATGTGCTCCTCGACGCTGTTAAGTATCAGCAGAGTCGGGCAGAGACAGACGTAGAGAGTTACACCGCAGATGAGATAGACGTATCCCCAGAGTACCGTCTGATCGTACAGATCATAGGATGAGAAGAAAAAGTAGGCTATGGCGGAAACGAAAATGGCAACTACTACGGAAATAAAAACAAAGTAGAGAATAAACTTTTCATTAATGGAGAAAAGATAACCTGCAGATGAGACTTCATCTTCCGATCTGTTTTTCTGTCGGAGCTGCTCCAGCAGAATCTCTCTGTTTTTCTTCTGAAGATGATATGAATATACGACAAAAAAAGGAATTCCGAGGACTACAAAAAACACCAGATGGTTTAAAAGGGTGCTTATAAAACCGAGACCGAAGATTTCAAGATCGTAGAAGGAGTACAGAGTCATCCAGACCATCAGTGACAGTACAGCGCTGATGATAAAAACAACGATCAGATACTGGGCTATTTTTTTTACCTTGTCCAGACGGAATATATTCTGCTCTCCGCGGCGCAGATGTTTCCAGATGAGAGAACCGCCGTATCCGTAGATTATCTGGAAGCTGGCACCCATGGGAAGTATTCTGTAGTCCATTCCCCCATAGTACAGATCGGAAAATATATTGCCAATGGCAGTGCCGAGGGCTCCCCAGAAACCGTATACAAGGGACAGCAGAAACGGCAGTACGCAGTACGGCCGGACTTCTGTTGTTTCGGAAAGCCGGAGGTAGTCTATGAATGGAATTGATACGACAAAATAGAATACGCAGCATAAAAAAACTGTAAGTGCTTTATTCCTTATTTTTCTGATGTTTGCTGACATTGGATTCGATGGTTGCTGATTAATAGTTGGTATAATTATAACCGAATTTACTCTCTTTAATTTAGTCAGAGGGTAGACGTGCCATCAAAAAAATACCCTCATTTTCTATCAAAAAATTTTTGTATTGGGTCTAAAATCATGATTTTTTAGACTGTTACGAGTGGATTATACCACCTAAAAGAAGCTCAATTTCACTCAATTTTTACATATAAATTTTACGAGATTCATTTCTCATTTCAGTATAAAAATATTTTTTGAAGGTATTCAGTAAAATGCCTCTCTCTATTATGCAGTTCTACTGCAAAGTTTTACTTTTGATGGCAGTTTTGTCACTTTTTCTCGTCATCGATCCCTATGACCCTCCTACGCTCTGATATGGATCTTTTAGCGAGTCTGCGTTTGTAAAAACAGGAGTTAAAGCCCCCTAAAAAACGTGTTTGATATAACCGAACTTGCACCCTATAATGTATAGTATTTACGTAACACATTGATTTTCCTGGTCGTATCAAAACTTCTTCTTTGTCTGAATCACCTATATTTTCTTTTAAATCTTGTCATAATTCATTGAATTTATTTGATTTTTTGACCGTTTTGTTGTATACTCTACATGACTACTTAATATAGAGTATAGGTAATTTCAATGATTTATCCAGGTATTCGTGTACCGCTTCCTGACATGGGCGGCTATATCTTCAAAAGAGGCAATGTAAACTATCTTTATGTTTACGTAGGTGAACGACAGTCTACCGAAACTGAAGGAAAAACAACCCATCCCAAGTCTAAATGCATCGGACGTGTTGAGCTTAATTCCGAGAATAAGCAGGAACTTATGCCCAATACCTATTACTACGAGCTTATGGGTTTGAGTCAGCCTGATGTTGCTGTTATGAAAGGTGCGGGCAGGAAGCCATGGAAGGAAAAAGCAAAACCTGCAGAGAAACGCGAAATCAGTGCAGAAATAGCAGTAGGTTATGGTCTGGCTGTAATGCTGATTTCTGCA
>CADBNP010000316.1 GCA_902796095.1 uncultured Aeromonadales bacterium
GAATTTTGCCAAGTGTATATACAAAAAATACCAACTGAATATTGAGAATACCAAGTAAGTTCATAAGAATACCAACTTTTTGCCAATCAAGTTGCTAAGAATGCCAACTGTTTACCAGACAGATATACAAAATGCCAATTTTTTTGCCAGGTTTAACCTTGTATTCCTGCACTACCATCTCAATTAAACGTGCAATCCTCGCTTTTCTACAACAGAGCCAGGATATTTAAACCATTCGTCAGGATCATTTAACATTTTTACCTGAGCTTTATCCACAACAGCAGCTGCTCCCATGATTTGCAATTGAGTACAATCCATGTGTGAGCATAATTTCTCCATACGAAATACCCGTACAGTAAGCAGCTTTATTAAATAACGTCATAACAGATCGCGTTTATAAAAATCACATTTTTGAAACGTTATTTCACCGGGTTCATATACTTGATGCACAATTCATCCTCAGTCTTTACAATTAACTCATGGAACTTACAGTCATCAGGATCAGTCGAAAATACGGTGAATTTACATGGACACAGATATGCTCCGGAACAACAATCTGTCAAAGGATAAGGCAAGACTCATAAGAGATGTTCTTGATTTTTATCTTGAAATTCCGAAAGAGAAGGCAGTAGAACTGAGAGATCAGCTGAACGTCTACATCGGAGACGACGATGACAGAAAAAATTACAGCGATCTGACGAAAATTCTCTCCGGAGAGTGTTCAGACAACGGATCTTCACAGGAAAACAGGGTCTCAGAAGATTCAGGAAAATCAGAGTTGTTAACCGGATCAACGGATACTGAAACTGTGAAAGGATCCTGCACCCGTGACGGTAAAACAGCAGCAGAACACTCCGTTGCGGACACTGTAAATCGGACTGAACAGACAGAAGAAAACAGTAAAACCAGCGAAACACTCTGCCCGAGCAGAGATCAGGTCAGCGGCCGTGTTTACACTGACGCAGATCTGGAAATTCCAGACGAAAGACTCATAAAAAAAATACCTGCAGGAACTGACTCAGGCTCACAGATCCAAAAAACTGCCGACACTGTCATATCCTCAAGGATCCGGGAGTCATGCAGATCAGAATCATCAGCAAATCTGGATGTTAATCATGACAGCGACAGCCAGTCAGACCTGATCCGTTCCGATATGGAAGAAACGGCACCGGGCAGGTTTCAGCTGACAGAAGCTCCATACGACGGAGATAAATCAGGCCGAAACGACTTAAGCAGTAAAAATTCCGGCGAAAAACTCAAAGATTCTTCCGGATTCGGGATTCAGCAGGAACAGAAAGCAGAAAGAAAACCTGAATTCCAGTGGAAAACTGATGCTTCAGCCACAGATGCTGACAGAAGACAAAATGCCCCAGAGGCACCGCAGCAGTTCAATCTTGAGTTTCTCACGGGAAAGATGCTTACAGGTATCTTTGCCGCCGTACTTCTCACCATAGGCTTTATACTGACAGCAAGAAGCATAGATTTCTCCTTCGGTCCGGGATCAAAGTTTTTATCCATGCTGATATCTTCACTCGCGCTGATCATCTGGGGAAACTGGAATGCCCCGGATGCTTCATCCGACAGAAGAACAGTAAAATCCATCTTCTGCGGTACCGGCTTCACTCTGCTCTATGTAACAGTATCTCTCGGATGCTTCTACTTTGAAATCATACCTGTATCCATGTGGATACCGCTGGTCGTCACATGGTCCGGAGCCCTTGCCTGGACAGCGGCGTCAAGACATCATATTTTCTCTCTGATAGCCCAGATAGGTATAATTCTCAGCATGCCTCTCAGCATCTCTGCAGCCGGCATATCCTGCACAGAGGCACTGATCTCGGCATTTCTGGCACAGCTGCCGCTGCAGATTGCCTCATACAGAAAATCTGATATAAGGATAGCACTGTACAACAGCGGAGGCATGATCCTGCTTCTTCTGCAGTTCCTTACAATTCATCCTCCCGTACTCACTCTGCCTGAAATGGCGGCTGGCATACTGTTCGGAGCATCAACTCTCATCGCAGTCGCCTCCTGCGGCAGTAAACCGGAATCGGATGACTGGGTTGTAAAATATTCTCCATACCTTGTTACTCTGATCAATTCCATTCTGGTTATTGACATGCTGGGACTGACCTGCTTTACCCACGGAATTCTTCACAGCATCACTGCAAGAGCCGGTGTTCTTTTCACAGACATGGCTGAGGTTCAGTCAGTCATATCCGAACAGGCAACAGTTCCTGACGAAATTATCAGTGCCAGGGGAGCTGTCTGCAGTGTACTTGCCATAGTTTTTTACGCATTGCTGAATTTTATCGA
>CADBNP010000317.1 GCA_902796095.1 uncultured Aeromonadales bacterium
ATTCCCGGGTTCTGGGAACGGTCTGTTCTCCAGATTTGGCTGAGCTGCCCCCATGAATATTAATGAAGCCCCGGAAAACCGGGGCTTCATTATTATTCATGGGGGCAACTCAGCCAAATCTGGAGAACAGACCGTTCCCAGAACCCGGGAATCATCGCAGCAGCCGTCCGGTTATGACTGCCGCTCGGATGCCTCCTCGTTCTGCTGTCTCTGATCTGGAACGGAGGATGACAGATCAGCATCCTGCACTTCGGTACATTCAATACGATCTATATCATCAAGAACTCTTCCCAGTTTTTCCTTGGCTGATGAAAGAGCACTGATAGCCTCGTCCAGATCGTCCTTTGCATTTCTGGCAACAGTGCGTTCTTCCGCCACAATCTCAGCCTCAGATCCGACTGTTCCCGAATCGATATATTTGCCCCGCGGCCAGTTGAGGTAAAGGGTCTTGAAAAATGTGGCCAGAGGAATGGCAAAGAAGACACCCCAGAAACCCCACATGGATCCGAACACCAGCACTGATGCAAGAATAACAAAAGGGTGAAGTTTCATCTTTTCAGAAAAAAGCATCGGCGTAATGAGATTGGCATCGAGTGCAAGTCCAACGCCATAGACACCCAGGAGAGTCCAGAAGGTGGAGTCCACACCGAACTGGGTGAAGGCTACAAGTGCCACAGGTGCGCTGACAATACCGGCGCCTACGACCGGAATAAGCACCGACAGACCTACTGCAAGACCGAGGAGTATGGCATAGTTGAGTCCGAAGCAGTAGAAAATAATGAAGTTAAGAACAGCAATTACAATGATATGAATAAACTTTCCACTGACATAATTCATCAGCTGAATATTCATTTTGTTCCACATATCAGATGCAAGCTTAAGATTAGGCGGGAAGCAACCTTTCACACCGTCAATCAGCACATGCTTGTCCTTGAGCATGAAAAAGGCAAGAAGCGGAATCAGAATAAGGTACATGATAAAGGACGTAACATTCATCAGATACCCCAGCAGATTTGTCTTGATAAACTCCGTGCTGTAGGAAGTAATGGAATCTGTAATCTGAGCGCTTATGCTGTCTATGTCAATATGCTCGAAAATATTCGGATATTCCTCCACCTTTGCCTTGATGTAGTCCGAAGTCTGGGTAATAATTGACGGAATTTTATTAACCAGATCAGATCCCTGGGATGCAATGCTCGGACCCACGTATATGCCGAACAGAACAAGTGAAGAGAAGAAGAGTATTATGACGATGTATGTGGAAATAGTTCTTCTGAGTATGTTTTTTCTCTCAAGAAAACTGATAGGCGCCTCAAGAATGTATGATACGCCAAGCGCCACCAGAATAGGCATGAATATACCGGAATAAAAGTATATTACAGTAAAAAGGAAAGTGATAATGATAAAAAAAGTAGCTGAATTCGGATCACTCAGCAGACTGCGGTACCAGCTTCTTAAAACCTGAAACATCGGGAAATCTTCTTAAAAAAGGGAATATATAATTTTTTGCGTATTCTATCACAAAATTTATTTCCGGACTTACATGATTTTTTTTACTGAAAAAATGTATCATAAGGCAGAATGAGGACAGCAGACTTTCGGCAATAATCAGAAAGCAGCCTGCAGATTATCTTGTTGCTGCTTTGCAATAACATGCTGACCGGTATCAGTCCCTGCTGTTTCCGTTAACATTTTCAGAAATTTGTCCAGGAATAATCATGAGAAAACCAAAATTAGCATTTGCTGTGGTAATCGCTCTTTTCACAGCCTCGGTAACATGTTTCTCCCTCAGCGGCTGCTCGTCACAGCTTATAGCAACTCCTACAGGTCAGATCTATGCATCTGACAATCTAACTGCAAAGGATGTTAAAAACAGCATAATCATAGCGTGTCAGGGTCGCAACTGGCAGGTGCTTGACGCAAATGATCACAAAGTAACCGCAAGATACAGAAAACCGGGCATGAGTGTCACGATTGAGATAGATTTCAACTCCACCAGTTACACCATCAACTGGAAAGAAAGCACGGGCGAGCTGGAAAGAAAGGGGGACACCATTAACAGACACTACAACAGATGGGTAAACAATCTCAAGGTCGATATTGACAGGCAGCTCAAGACCGTCAAAATGCAGAAGCTGTATGCAGACTGAACCAGCTCATCAAAATAAGAACGCTGATGTTTCCCGTCATGGTGCCAAAACGGCTCCTCCGGTATAATTCCGGACTGCCATGCCCGGTTCTTTGCTTTATTGAGGTAGCAAATTGTCCAGATACAAACTGAAACTCTATGAACACAGACTGCTGGCTCTTCGGGAAGACGGGGCGGCATGCAATGAAATTGTAAGGAAGATCCCTCTGATGCAGAGACGCCGCCTTAATCCGGCAGGACGTCTTGCAGTAGGTCTTGCAGCCGACTGCATTTCAAGACACAACGGAGAAATATCAAAGCTTGTGTTTGCCTCACGGTGCGGAGAAATTCCGCGATGTCTCAGGCTTATCTGCAGCATTTTCGGTCATGAGGATCTGTCTCCGGCAGAATTTTCGGCTTCGGTTCACAACGCCAATTCCGGCATTGCAGCCATAATAACCGGATTCACCGGGGAGGTAACATCACTGGCCGGAGGCGAAAGCACCCTGCTGGCGGCTCTTACTGAAGCATACTCATCCATAGAGGGGGAAAATGCGTCCAGAGTTCTGATTGTCTGCTATGAAGAGGATATTGCAAATCAGACTCTCATGTCGTTTCCGAAGGAATGTGATTTCATGGGTCCTTTCGCTCTTGGTCTGCTTGTGGGAAAA
>CADBNP010000318.1 GCA_902796095.1 uncultured Aeromonadales bacterium
ATAAACATTTTTTGTCGCGCTGACATTTTCAGTCTTAGCTTCGCCGCGACCATTTCCTTCCTGCCCGATGTACTTCCGCTTAACATCTTCCGGTTTAACATCACTGTAAACAAGGCCTTCCCTGTCGGCAGACTCCGTTTCAGAAATTTGAGAAGCGTAGGGATTACCATGAAGATGCTGATCACGATATCCTGCATCACCGGCATCCGCCTTCCCTGCATGGTCTGAGTCCAGATCAGCTTCTGCGCTGGAGCTGACATCTGGTGCAGCAGGCAATACTCTTTCTGAATATCTGTCAGGTACTGTTTCCGATCTCTCTGTCTGTTCTCCGGCTGGTCGTTCACCCTTTAAAAACTGAGTATCAGAGGAAAAAGCAGAAATTTCTTCTGAATCATCATCTGCGTAAGCAGCGTTTTCAACTCCGGTCTGAACTGAAATAATATTTTTCTCAAAGTCAGGAGAAATTCTTCGCCGAGTTCCGTCTGGAACATCCTTCAATGTTTCCTGTCTCATACCGGTTTCTTCTGCAGGGCTCATCTTCTGTGCACCGGCAAAATTTTGACCGTAGGATCCATATGATGGAACCTGGAAATCTGTATAACCGGCAGAACTGGCACCTGGAGTACTTTCTTTTAAGTCCGTGCCCATGTCATCTGTATGCACATCATTCTGATATACAGAACTATCTTCCACAGGTTTCATGTCAGTATGAACAACGGCGTCCTCGACATTCTGATATATAACAGATTCATGATCTGCATAAAAAGTCACGTTTTCTGCAGAATCAGACGGCATGCCGTCAGCAAATTCTGATCCAGATTCGCCTTCATGCAGCGATATACTGTCTTCAGATGAAACAACCTTCTCTTTCCGTCCGGAAATCTGTTCTGAAAATTCTGACTTTTTTGCAGACTGCAAATCTTTTCCTGCTGTTATCCGGTCATGATCAGAATTGATGCGATTTGCGGATTTTATGGTTGATTCTGCCGAATTCTGAACCTTGTTCTCTGAAAGTTCTTTACGGGATGATTCAGAATTATTTACACGGGTCTCCGATTCACCGTTTTTCCGATCGCAAACCTTCTTCCCATTCTGAGAGGAACGTATGTTTTCACGGACTGCAGAAGATTTGTTTTCTGGTACTGAAGGCAATGCTGATTTTTGTGATTTTGAATGCAACTTACCCGTTCCCGCAGCGACAGTTCGAGTCGTATCAGAGAAGTTATTAACGGAGCCGACGGCAGAACTTTGCCGTGCATCTGACATAATATTGTCAAGGATATGATCAAAAGCAGAAGAAGATCCGGCAGGCAGGGAACTGTTTTTTGATGATACCAACTCTGTAACATTTTGAATTTGCTGAAAATTTTCCGAAAGCTGCATACCAAATCTCCTGGCAATAATCGAGTAACCCGATGATTCATACGCAACAATCAAGCCACTTGTTCACAAACAAAAGAAAACTTTTTGTGAGTTACGAGGCACTTCACGTACAAAAAAATATCCTGCTGATCGTCTGCCGCTTCGTTTTCAGAATGTATAACAGGTGCGGTTCCTCCTGAAGTCGTACATATTCACTGTCTGAGTATCCTACTCTATGATGAACAGTTCATCAAAACTGACGCCCTCCAGCACTGATACCGGTCCGTCATCAGGATTAAACTGTACAGTATGATCAAGCATCATCAGTTCTCCTGTATCAGCAGACTTCAATATTACTGCCCCGTCCTGTATCGTATAATAAACCTCAGACACATTCTCAATCAGAGACGACTCAGGATTTGGATAAAAACGTTCAAAAATGAAGGAGCTTCCTGCTTTTTCGTCGGAATATCCATTGACAGAATAGGATGTTCCATGAAGATCTGCTTTTTTAAGTCTGAGATTATGATTAAGTTTCAACCGGCTGTTTTTTCTGTACGTATCCGTCAGATCATAAAAATAAGTCTCTTCAGAAAAAATTCCATCAGTCATTTCAGCATAATTATTTCCTTCCCATATGGTATTACCCATGGAAATCCTGCGGGTAAAATAAATTTTACCCTCAGCACCCTGCCTGATCATTCCCGTGAAGAAACCGGCATTTTTAAAACCCTGGGGAGTAAGTTCCAGAACTGCTGAATCCTCCTTGAAATCTGACTGCATCATGCTGAATGCAATAAAAATCCTTCCATGAAAAAGGATTTCCCAGAAATCAGCTTTTACAACAGGGACATTGAACTTCTGAGACCAGTGTTTGTCAGCTGCCTCAAGAACTATGGAAGAATCCGTAAATTTCAGCACAAACGGTATCTTGCCCTCCGGAGTAACCAGAAACCTGGTATCCGGATTAACAGGTATCATATTAAAGACTGAACTGTCTATGACCGTATTCCCGCTGAGTATCACCGGATGATAACTCCTGCTGACAATGTCATACCGGTAAACAGTCCCGGAATGCATCCCCACAGCATACGTGGTTGCCAGATCAAAACCGTTCTTTGTCTGTTCACCGGACAGTATGCTGTAGCATGATTCACCGTTAACCTTAATATCAGTCTCTCCGGGAATGAGACTTCGTGCATCTCCGCCGCTCCCGGCATCAATATCTCCAACAGCTCTGTATGCTTCATCCTCTGATACAGTCGGTATGTATTCACATGCATATGGTCTGCTCATACAACTTCCGTCTCTGGAATTGTATGCAAACTCCGTATCAGCTGCTGTAACAGAAGAGCCAGCAGCAATCAAAAATACAGGCAACAGTTTTTTCATATAAATATCCAAAATACTTCAATGTCATGCGGTATAAACTGCACAGAAGCGTATTTCCCCTGATCACTGCAGCACAACCTCATTACGTACATTTGACCTACTAGCCGAAGAAATTAGTAATCAGAAAATAAATGCCTTGAAACAGTTCACCGATTCAAAGATAGTTCAAAAAACAACCCGACAGATTGTACAAAAAAGAGCAGGATGTATAGTGTGACTCATTTCTTATTATTGCAGGCATTTCTTCAAGCCTGTCAGGACGACATAAGGAGCAAAATGACAGAGAGCATATCATTTCCGCACCGTTAAAACTATTGATTCACAGATTACTTTCAACGGTTCGTTTCTTTCTCACTCCATGACTCTGTACGCTGTGAGACTCCTCTTTGCAGTGCATATTATCATCGCCGCCCTTATCAGCTTTATGTTTTCTGTAGTTTCGCCGTAGTGATGTGTACTCATCTGACTGATTGCATCCTTTATGGCTGACTCCTCTCCTCCGCTGTCCGGGATTCTTTTGAATTCTACCACCAGTTTTGTTTCGGCTGTTTTCAGTTCCAGATCGGAATATCCCTGCGAATTTATCACTTCCTTTGCTTTATTG
>CADBNP010000319.1 GCA_902796095.1 uncultured Aeromonadales bacterium
GGAAGTTCAGGAAAATCTATGGCCGGTTCCTTCGGAGGAGCAAGCTGCTGATTCTTTAAAATGCTTCGCTTCTCGCCACAGTCCTTGCCGGTACACTCAGCATAAGGACCGAACCTGCCGACCTTGCGAACCATGGGACTGCCGCATTTGTCACATATGTACATATTAGCCTGTGTGACGTCATATTCGCCAGTTTCAAGTTTGTTTCCATCACAATTTGGTGCGTCAGAACACAAAAACAGTTTTGTATGACTGTCAATGAGATACTCGTCCATTACCCGGCCGCACTTTTCACAGCGACGGCGGACAGAAAATTCTTTCTCCTCATCATCCTCCGGGACATTTGCCGGTTCACACAGATTAAGATTCACTGTTCTGGTACAGCTGTCTTCAGAATTTCCATATCCGGTACAGCCCAGGAAGAGTCCGGTCGTTCCGATACGAACCTCCATCGCCCTTCCGCAGTTCGGACATTTGTAATCATCTATCACTACAGGCTTGTTCTCCGGCATGCCGTCCGGTTTTTTGGCATTTGCTATATCTTCAGCAAGAGAATTATAGAAGGTATCCAGTTTTTTCACCCAGTCGACCTCGCCCTCGGCTATCTTGTCAAGATCCCCCTCAAGATCACGGGTAAAGTTATACTGCATCAGATCAGAAAAGCTGTGCTTTAGACGGTCAACAACAATGGCTCCAATCTTTTCAGCGTAAAATTTTCGCTGCTGCAGTCTTACATAACCTCTTTCCTGGATCTTCGAAATAATTTCAGCGTATGTTGAAGGTCTTCCGATACCTCTGCTCTCCAGTTCCTTTACAAGAGATGCTTCAGTATATCTGGCAGGAGGAAGAGTAAAATGCTGTTTGCCGGCGACACTCTTCAAATCAACATTCTGATTCTTTTCCATTTTTGGAAGAATAACCTCGGAACTGCTGACAGGAACAACCTTAGTCCAGCCGTCAAAAACAGTTACCCTGCCCGACGCTTTGAAACGATAGTCACCGCAGCGGACAACTACTGAGGTGGACATATACCTGGCCGGGTTCATCTGGGATGCTATGCTGCGATCCCTTATAAGGGCATAGAGTTTCTGACCGTCGGACGCAAATTTTGACAGTTTGATATCCTTTGGCTCGAGTTCAACATTTGTGCTTCGTATTGCCTCGTGTGCCTCCTGGGCATCCTTATTTGATGAACCGTAGAAATTAGGCTTTGCAGGAAGATAATCACTGCCATACTTATTTTCAATATACCCGCGGATCGTATCCAGTGCAAAACTGCTCAGATTAGTCGAGTCGGTACGCATGTAGGTTATATAACCTGCCTCATACAGCATCTGAGCCACCGTCATGGTATGCTTGACAGAAAAACCGAGACGGTTGCTGGCTGCCTGCTGCAGAGTGGATGTTATGAACGGAGCATAAGGTCTGCTTTCACCAGTCTTTTCATCTATGGATTCAACCGCCGACTCGGATGCATGACTCCTGACATAGTCGCATATGGCATCCGCCTCACCCCTGGAATGAATATCCAGTTTGTTCTTCTTAATGAGCTCAAAGGTAACCGGATCTGCATCACCTGCCGCAAAGTCAGCTCTCACATCCCAGTACTCATCGCATTTGAAGGAATTGATCTCCCTCTCCCGATCTACTATCAGTTCCACTGCAATAGACTGAACTCTTCCGGCGGACAGTTTCTTGGCCACCTTCTGCCACAAAACGGGAGAAACAAGGAATCCTACAATTTTATCCAGAAATCTTCTTGTCTGCTGAGCATTAACCTTGTTGAGATCAAGTTCTGACGGTGATTTGAATGCCTTCTGAATGGCATCTTTGGTTATTTCATTGAATGTTACACGCTTAAACCTGGATTTGTCTCCGCCTATAATCTGCTGCAGATGCCAGGCTATCGCTTCCCCTTCGCGATCAAGATCGGTTGCGAGATAGATGCTGTCGACATCAGATGCAAGTTTTTTAAGTTTGCGTACCACATCCTCCTTTCCCTCAAGAATAACGTAGGTAGGCTTCCATTTCTTTTCAGGATCAATACCGAGTTTTTTTACCGGCCCGTATTTATCGTTTCTTGATACCTTGATCTTGGTTTTTCCAAGAGGAAGATCTCTGACATGACCGACACTTGATTCAACAATGTAGTCATCTCCCAGATATTTTGAAATGGTTTTGACCTTGGCCGGAGACTCTACAATTACTAACGACTTGCCCACATTAAACTCCATTAAGGAAATTCTAAAGAACCTGACCTGTTGCCTTTTTCAGCAAAACAGACATCTTGCTGACCAGGTGCTTAATGCCCTTGTCCTTTTTAACTCTGAATTCATACACATCGGCAAAATCAAGCTTTGAAGTTATAAACTCGTTGGATGTGCCGATCTCATCCACAAGGTGATGCATCATTGCATCGGTTCCGTGCCAGAACTCACCGGTTGCCACCTCATCAATTTTTATCTGAGGACGAAACTTGCTGATGTGATTCTTGAACAGAACATGGCACCGCTCCAAATCCTCCCTGAATTTTTTACGTGCCTCCGGACTGGAATTATCACCGAATACGGAAAGTGTTCTCTTGTACTGTCCTGCAGTTTCCTGCTCATAGTCGATATTCAGTTTATCCATGAGTCGGTGAAAATTTGGAAACTCTGCAACAACACCGATAGATCCGACTATGGCAAATGGTGCTGCCACTATATAGTTTGCAATGCAGGCCATCATATATCCGCCTGAAGCTGCAACCTTGTCGACGCATACCGTCAGCCTTATCCCCCGGCTTCTTAACCGCATGAGCTGGGATGCGGCATAACCGTAACCTATTACTGATCCTCCCGGAGAATTAAGACGAAGCATAACCTCATCCTGCTGTTCAACAATGCTGAGCAGAGCATCTATTTCCCTTCCGAGAACATCAGCCTGGGTAGCCGAGATATCTCCGTCAAAGCTGAGTACAAAAAGACGCTTTCTTTCTTCCTGTTTCTGTTTATCCTTTTTCTCCCTGTCCTTCTCAGACTTTCGGAAATTTTCCATTTCCTTGCCGGAAAAAATCTTTGAAGCAACCTCCTTTTTCGCCGAACGGTACTCCTCACTCAGATTTACAACACTGATATTTTCCAGGAGAGCGCCGGAATCATCCTTCCTGCCGCTTCCCAGATTCAGTGCCCTGACAGTTGCATATACACAAACAAAGGTAAGCAGCGAAAAGAGAATAAAAACAAATGAAGATTTGGCGCCGAAGGCCAAACAGTCTAGGAAAAAATCCTGCATTATCTATATTTTCCTTACAAAGCACATAAGCAGAAAGGCTGTGAAACTCAGACAGACTGCAAAATAAAACACTGTAACAAAACCGTATGCATCAGAAATCAGTCCGCAGACGGCTCCGGAAATTATACCGCCCACAGATGCCGCACTTGAAAACAGAGTTGTTGCCTGCCCCGGAATTTTCGGAAGCATTTCCTGGAAATAAACCATCATCAGCGAGGTTACTATACCGATAAAAACGGCATTTGCCAGCTGTGCACACCAGAACTCAAAGAGGGTTGAGGCCAGCGAAACAGCTATATAATACAAAAAGCCACTTGCAGTTGCCACAATCAGAATATATTTCATATGTATTTTTTGCGCAAGTCTGCCGGAAATCAGCATGCATGGAATCTCAAGAGCGGCAGCCGTAGCCATGAAAAAACCGGCATGGCGCGGCTCAAAATGCAGATCTCTGGTCACGTACTGAGGCATGGTAATAAGATACATATTGTTGCAGGCAAAGATAAGAACCGTAACCGCAAACAGAATGAAAACACTGGGTTCAGAGAAAATTCTTGCCTTTACTGCATCGCGTCGATCACGGGAAAAATCGGTAGCAGGCATCATAAATTTCACTGCAACAAAAGCAGTTAACAATACAGATCCGCAGATAAGGTAAACCGTCTCAAAGCTGCTGTATTCAAGAACAAGCATTGCTGCGGGAGGACCGAAAACCCAGGCCAGTGCAAAAAAAGCCCTCATTACCGAGGTAAAAATCACAGGATTTTTTCCTTTGAAGCGGCAGTATTCTCTCCCTGAAGCAAAGACCTGACCACTTACATGCGAGAAGCTGTTAAGCAGATTTACTGCCGTGAGAAGTAAAAGATATGAGCGAATGAAGGCAAAACACAGACTTGCGGCAAAACCGCAAACACAGCCAAACAGAATTATATTTCTGCGGTTTCCTGCAATATCGGAATATCTTGCCACCAGCTGACTTACAGCAATGGAAAGAATGCCGCCTACCGTAAAAAAGAGCCCAGTCTCAAAACCGGTAACCTGAAGTTCAACAGAAAGAAAAAGACTTGAAACCGGAATAAAGAAGGCCATTGACAGACTGATGCAGAAGATCACGGCAAAATATACGAACGAAGTCTTTGAAAATCCTGAGGCTTCATCTGCAAACATTGTCTCTTCCCGCAAAGCATAAAATCACAAATCACCGGGCCCCGGCTTCCGGACGGTATCAGGAGCCGCTTCCTGTTCTTCTTATGCCGTCATCACGGATTTCAATATCATGGCTGCGATAAAGATTACCAATGGTCTGTTTGAATTTTCCCTTGGAAACATGAAACACCTTCTGAATGGTCTCAGGAGATGTCCTGTCCGTGAAAGGCAGAAAACCTCCGTTATCCTCAAGTTTGGAAAGGATTAAACCAGCAAGTTCGACATTGCCGGAAAAGGCTGAACCGTTCCGGCTGCCGGAAGTCACTGTCTTCCGTTTTTCTCTGCCGGACACCTGATCCTTGTCTCTGCATTCGGCCAGGGGAACAATGTCAACTCTGCGATCAGTTCTGATCCTTCTGATTGATGCATACATTTTTCTGCCGATTTTGATATCAGACAGACCTGGTACTTCACTTTTCAGAAACATGGCATAAAAACTGTTTTCAACCACGGCCTTCACACCTATATCTGTAACAGCAACCGGCAAAACCTTTACATGATCATTCACCTTGTAGTCACCGGTAATGAGATCGGAAAATCTCCTGGTAAATCTGGTAGTTGCACACATCCGTTTTTCATGATCAAGATACAGATAAACCAGAATTTCCTGATCCTGCTCAATTTCACAGGTAACCTCACTCTGAGGAAGAAAAACATCCTTCCTTATGGCATTATCAAGAAAATAGCCATGCTTTGAAGCGCCCACAACCTTGAGACATGCAAGTTCACCCATGAGAGCACGGGGACGTCTTGCTGTTGCTGTCAGTCTGCCATCATCGTAATACAGGAACACCGATACAGGATTTCCGATCTGAGCATTTTCTTTCATCTGGGACAGGGGAATAAAAAGCTTCTGTCCTTCGGCATCAAGAAAACATCCCTTATCGGTAATTTCAGTAATTGCAAGTTCATTCATTTCACCAATTTTTAACATAAAAACTCCGAATCAGGGATCTGCCGGCAACAGCACAGATCATAACGGTAAAAATTAAAAGGGCGCCATTTCAGCGCCCGAAAATCAGTAATCTTTCGTTTCTACTGACGAAGGAAATCAAGATGAACAATCTGCTGCTTTACAGGATGTCTCTGAATAGCAACAACCTTAACCTGCTCTGCATTTCCGGCAATGTTAAGTGTGATGTTCTCGTTGTAAAAAGAATCAGACTGCTGAGCAATAAAGACTTTCTTATGATCAAGAGAAATGCTTACTGCTTCCTTGTTACCGCCGTATACTACAGCAGGAACCTTATCTTCGCGACGTTGGCGGCGGCTCGCACCTTTCCCTAAGTCTTTACGAATTTCTGCGTCAAAAGTGAATGCCATTTTTTTTATATCTCACAAAATTTTTTTCAAAACTAAAGATGTCTGATCATGCGACCATAAATCAGACTGCGTCTATTATCACAAAAAAGATTTAAAGATTCAATACAAAAATGCCACAGGAAAATTGTGTGCCATGTTACGGGTTCAACCCGAGATGAATGCAGATTAACGGAAGAATACGACAGCAATTCAGTCCAAATATTAACCGACAGCAAAACAAAAGGCTATGTTCAAGAAAAGTGTTGATCTTATCTTAAACTGCTAAGGAGTAATCATAACCCGCAGGCTTTGACTTGAAAGTCAA
>CADBNP010000320.1 GCA_902796095.1 uncultured Aeromonadales bacterium
ACGTATATTTATATTATAAGTAATTGTACTAAAACGTGATATACATCACAATTAGCAAAATCAACACTTTTCCTGAACAGAGCCATCATTAATAGAGCAGGTTCCTACGATGTGTTTATTCAGGAGCTGACAATTCTGATGACAATGCCCGGGACCCCGTGTCTTTACTACGGGACGGAAATAGCGCTTGAGGGCGAAAATGATCCCTATAACCGGCGCCCGATGCCGTGGAGGGATATAGATGCCGGAAAGTATCAGTCTGTTTCTGCCGATGTGAAAAGACTGGTAGAGATCAGGAAGAGCAGCGTTCTTGCCAGCTCTGCGGAGCTTGTCTGGGGAGATTCTGCGACCTGTTCATCCAGGGATCCCGGCGGCACAGAAAAAGATCAACCCGCAAGACTTATCCATTACCGCAGAGGGCATGACGGAAGGTGCGGCATCTTTATCAATGCCGGGGATTCTGAGGCTGAGCTTCCTTCCTGCAGAGAGGTGCTTTTTGCCCGTAAATACGATGAAGGAAGACTGAAAGCCGGGGGAGTTCTGGTGGCAATTATGTAGATATCTGTTTTTCGGGGAGGGCGTTGCTTCTTTCATGATCGGATGGAACCGGAGTCATGTCCTCAAAAAGTCACCTGTTTTCCCCAGGAGTTAATCAGACTGATTTTGACATTATCGTCGTCAGCAAGTCTGCTGAAGGAACTGTTGCTGATCTGGCTGTAGTCTGACTGCTGTCCGATGAAGATAGCTTTCCGGATCAGGGGATCTCTGCTGTCGAAGGAAGCGGAGAAGTTGACCGGTGAAAAGTTCATGTAAACCTGACACATGGTATACACCAGACCGTCTGTTTCTATCGGAACCTGCACTTCATCGCCTGTTTCCTGATTAAATCTGGAAATTTCCGTGACGCGGCCGTTTCGACTGACGTAGAACTCTATCTGGACGGGGTAAAGCTTCATTTCAAAGATGAACAGAGCGTCGCCGCTGAAGTCGTTGCCTGTGTCCCATGCACCGATGATGTTCAGCAGAAACTTTGAGGTGGCTTCATAACTCTTTGAGTTCTCAAGATAAAGGGCTCCGAGGAAGCAGAAAGCGTAATCACAGGACTTTGCTGCGGGAAAAAACTGATGGGGACGTACAGTTCTTCTGCGGCTTGGATAACTGAGTCCCTCTGTGGAAAAAATTCCGTGCTGCGGTGCGTGCCGGGATGAGTATGCTGTTTTGCTGTGGATTATTCCGAAATTGATACCGGCCGGTCTGATTTCGGTTACCTGGCCGTTTCTGCAGTTGTAGTAGCGCATACCTGTTTTCCTCTGCGAGATAGAGCCGGCAGGGGAGCCTGCCGTCACATATTCATTTTTTTCCTGCGGAATCACTCTTCATCCTGACTGAGAGAGAATATTTCTTTGATTTCTCCGTCAGTCAGTTCGCCGATCCATTTTTCTCCCGCTGTTACAGTCATGTCGGCCAGATCCTTCTTGTTCTGGATCATGGTGTTGATCTTTTCCTCAAAGGTCCGGGCCGTAATCATGCGGAACACATTGACATTGTTTTTCTGACCGATACGGTAGGCACGGTCGGTGGCCTGATCCTCCACTGCCGGATTCCACCACAGATCGTAGTGAACAACAGCCGATGCCGCCGTTATATTGAGACCTGTGCCTGCTGCTTTCAGTGAAAGTATCATAACCCTGTTCTGGCGATCATTCTGGAAACTGCTCACCATTTTGTCACGCTGCCGGGCGGAAAGCTGGCCGTGCAGGAAGTCCGCATGTAAACCAAGGTGCCGCTTTATCCAGTTCTGCAGCAGTTCTCCGGTGGCTGTGTACTGGGTGAAGATAATGGTCTTCCGTCCGGCCTGCAGCTGTTCTTCCAGAAGCTCCATCAGCATTTCTCCCTTGCCGGATTCATCGATGGTGCTGTCTTCCTTTCCGGTGTAGCAGGACGGAGCGTTGCATATCTGCTTCAGTGCTGTGATCATGGTCAGAACTGCAGCCCTGCGTTTCATCTGTCCGGAATTCTCTCCGCTCTCCATTTCGCTGAGATCCTTCAGAGTTTTATCAACAACTGACTGATACAGGGCAGCCTGTCCGGCACTCAGAGTACAGTACTGATCCGTGACAATTTTCTCCGGCAGATCGCTGATGATTGACTTGTCCGTTTTCATTCGGCGCATGATAAACGGAGCGGTAAGACGTTTGAACTGTTCCAGCGTTTTCCGGTCGCGGTGCGCCTCTATTGGAACGGCAAAGCTCCTGTTGAAGAATTCTGCGCTTCCGAGAAGCCCCTGATTGGCAAAATCCATAACCGACCAGTATTCGAGAAGTCTGTTTTCCACAGGAGTACCGGACATGGCAATATGGCAGTCGGCTTTGATTGCGCATACAGCCTTTCTTGTGTCCGTACCCAGATTCTTTATGTGCTGGGCCTCGTCAATGACAACAAGTTTTATCTTTTCTCTGGACAGCAGGTTCTTTCCGCTTCTGATTTTACCGTAGGTTGTCAGTATTACATTGCTGTCCGGATCCGGAGTCTCCCGGTTTCCGTATATGACGCTGTATTTAAGTTCCGGTGCAAAGCGGTTCATTTCTCTCTGCCAGTTGAGCAGAAGAGTCTTCGGTACGATAACCACAGCCTTTTTATCTTTCAGTTCATTTCTTTCTCTCAGATTCTCAAGAACAGATATCACCTGAATTGTTTTACCGAGGCCCATGTCATCGGCAATAATCGATCCGATGCCGAGACCGGTGTTCTTGACCATCCAGCTGTAGCCAATGATCTGATAAGGTCTGAGTTCTGCCCTGATTGAGGATGGAACAGGTATGTTTTCCGGTGTGAACATTTCCTTGAGCTTTTTTGCAAGTTCAGGATCCAGAACCACCTCTGATCCGGAAAATTCACCGGCCAGGGCGGCCATCAGCAGATTGTTGCCACTTATGCGCTTCTCCGCCAGTTTTTTCTGTTTTAGAATGTTTTTTACATCATCGGCTGAAAACAGAACAAACTGCTCCTTGAAATAAACAATCTTATCTGTCTGGTTCAGCAGATCGCTGAATTCCTCCTCGGTAAGGGACACATCGCCAAGAGCGTACTCCCAGTTGAAGCTGAGCATTTCCTTAAGGCTTACAAGACCGCTGCTTCCCGAAGAAACGGAACCGGCAGAAATTCTGAGTCTCATCCTGGGCTTAAGCAGCGTCATCAGACATTTCGGGAGAACAACCTGGCAGCCGACAAGCTTCAGCACAGGTATGGATTCTGTAAGAAGCACCTTCAGCATATCGAGATCGACCGAAAGTGATGACGGTTTTCTGTTCATAAGCATTTTCAGGATCTGGCAGAAGGCTGAAAGCTTGCCCACGAGACTGATGCAGTCAAAGAATTCCGGGCTGGAAGGATTGGCGATAATCTCCTTGAAGTTTCTGAAAACCTCCGGTGCCGAAGCATTTCCGATTTCGAATTCCACGGAAAATCTGGTTTCAATTTTTTTGCTGTTGTGCTCGGTTATTTTCAGTCGCGGGATCATGTCTCCAGTTACGGCGTGGAGAGGTGCCAGCCACGTCTGAAGAGCTGTATACTCGCGTCTTGCTCCTCTGACCGGTACAGGATCCGCCGGAGTATCAAAGAGAATAAGTCCGTAGCTGTCCTCCATGTCGCTGTTTCCCGCCTTGCCGAGGAATACGTTCTGCATAAAATCAGACACAAAGCATCCGAGAACCGTGGCGCCTGTGAACAGATCGGTCACCTTTTCCTTTACCGAGGTGAATTCGGCATACGGAACTGACAGTCTTCTGAGAACTGAACCCAGCTTCCGGCAAAGAGTGCGGATCTCAGGAGATATTATGGCAGGGATCCATCTCAGTGAGCATGCCATGCTGTTTTCGTCAGCATTTATCCTGCTTTTGAAGGTGGCGCCGCGGGCTTCGTTAAAATCAATGATCTGCGGGATTATTGCACCCTTTGCTATCAGACTGAGAGCTATAAACTCCAGTCTGCAGCTTATTTCCTGGGAGATGCTCATGCCGCTGATCTGTTCCTCCCCGGCAGTGCCGCTCATCATCAGGAACGGATCGAAATCTTCATGACGGAAGATTATGCCCTGGGGGGTATAGAGGATCACTGCATCCGGATTTTCCTTCAGATATTTTTCTCTTGCTTTTACCGCAGCTGCCGCTGTTCTGAGATCCGCTCCTGCAAGCATTGCAGCTCTGTACTGCCTGAAAGCCTGCTGCTGAAGAGAGTTCAGTGTATAACGGCTGATTCTGTCGTCTCTGTTAATGTTCTTCATATCCTTCAGGGGATCAAATCCGGTGCTTTTCAGAATTCTTGCAGCTGATTTTGTTCCCGCTGTCAGGAAGGTGATGTACTTTTCACGGAGACTGGATCCTACATGACCCGGAGGATTGTCGGACAGCAGCTGCTGCAGATCATGGCTCAGATCCGGTATCGGACTGAAGGTGAGGGATGCGATCTGCCGCAGAATTTCTTCATTATCCGCCTCCTCCTGATCCTTTTCTTCGTTTTCGCCGCCGGTCAAGGCCAGATCCATCCAGTTTGGAACAACCGCGGCAGCGGAATCTATGTTTATATTCCGTTTCTTCAGTTCCTCCAGCAGATCTATTCCCCGCAGTCTGAAGAGAACAAAGGGATCTGCATCGATTTCCTGGCTCATTATGTAGATTACGGCTGCCAGGTGCTTGCAGGGAACGGCGTAGTCGGGACAGCTGCAGCGCATCTTCAGATCGCTCCATTTTTCCGGAAATATTCTGATGTCACTGCTTTCGGCGATTTTCAGAATTTCGGGATCGAGTACCCGGTTGGCAAGAGATGCAATGATATGTGGCCTTGTCATGATGGCATCCATCAGAGCCCCGGTTTTGGCCTTAATCATTGGTACGGTAATGGTGACGTTGTAATAACTGGCATAGTGACCGGTAACCTCGGCTCTGATTACATTCTCCTCGATGGATATCTTTCTTACCCTGCCGGTGTTGGCATAGGTTGCACCTCTCGGGATCCTGTTGGCGTTGTCAATTTTGCTCAGAGCAGCGAGCCACTGTTTTCCCCACCATGTGGTGCCATAGTTTGATCTCATCTGTTATTCCTTTCTGTAACGTTTTAATCCTGTAACTGTCTGTTCGTGAACCGTTTCGCCAGGAGTCTCCGGGACGGCGGGACAATATGAAAATTCGTATCCGGCAGTTAAAAAATTAAATGAATATCACGTTTTTGCTACTGTCATGCTAGTGTTATATAATACGGTAAGTACAGTAGAATTTCTGTAAGTTTGATTAGATTCTGCCAGTGAGAATTCCATGTCTGACTCAAATAAAAAACAAGATAACAAGATTGCTGAAAAAACTGAAGCAAAGAGCGATATAAAGACTGTTTCCGGTGCTGAAGATCCAAAGGGTGCAAAGCAGGAAAAAGTTTCCGGCGGCGGAAATAGAGAATCTCTTGAAGAAAAGGAGATCAAGGTTGAAAAGGAAACTCTGAAGAATGCAAGAGATGTCAGCAAGGTCAAGGATGAGCTGAAAAGAGAGCGCCTCTTCAACAGCTATGTAAGCTGGCTTGCGGTGATCAATTTTGCCCTGCTGGTTATGCTGATTATGGGCATCTACATTTATGAAAGCTCCAACAACGCCAAAATCAAAACCAGAATGTTTGATATCAAAACCAGCGTTCTGAGGTCGGAGGACAGAATTCAGAGTCTCAGCGAGTCAGAAAAGGCCGATGCCATCAGGATCCAGAATATTGTAAGTCAGATCCAGGAGCTTGAGGATCAGGTTACAGCTCTCGACAAGCAGACAGGAAAAGTACAGAGCAGAGTTGATACGGCACTGGCACAGCTCAGCAGTGCTCCCGCACCGGCACCGGAGCAGAAGCCGGCGGTGAAGCTTACTGATCCCGAGACTCTGCTGCTTAATGAGGCTCATTATCTTTTAAAGCTGGCATACCGCAAGGTTTATCTTGAGCATGATGCCGCTGTGGCCGTAACTCTTCTGAGAGATGCCGATCAGGTACTGTCCGAAATTGATGATCCGAATATCATTGCTGTAAGAAGGGGCGTGGCCACGGATATAACAAAGCTCTCCAGTCTTGAACCAGTGGACAGCGAGACTCTTGTGATCAGACTTGCCGCCATGGAGGAGAACATAAGGAATCTTCCGGTACTTGGCTACAAGGTCAGCTTCAGGGGTGATGACGGATCCGGCGGCGATGCCCAGGAGCCGAAGGAGGTTACGGAGGATATAGCCGACTGGAGAGAAAATCTTGCCAACTCCATGAACAGTTTCTTCGGCAGTCTGATGGTGATAAAGAAAAACACCTCAGGACATCATCAGTTTCTCAGTGCCGATGAAGTGGCGATCCTTCAGGACAAGATTGCTCTGATCCTGATGCAGGCACAGCTGGCTGTTTATTCGCAGCAGCAGACGGCCTATGAGCAGAATCTGATCCGTGCAGCAGCACTTATCGAGGAGTACTGCGACAGGGAGGATGCCTCCACCATCCAGGTTCTCAACGAAATCAGTTCTCTGCAGTCCCAGAGCGTAATCTTTATCGGAGTGCAGCAGTTTGAGAGTCTGAATCAGCTGCGTGAATTCTACAAGAAGAGCGGCAGATAGGAGATTTTCATGAAAAACGTTATTCTCAGTCTGCTGTTCTGCGCCGCTGTCATTGCCGCTCCCCTGGTGGTGGACAAGCACGGCTACGTTTACATCAGCGTGGGTGATTATACAATTGAAACATCTCTTCTGGTTGCTGTAATCGGGATCCTTCTGCTTTATGCCCTTATGGCTGTGACATTCAGGATCCTGGGAAAAATTTTTCGCGCCCACCGGTCCATTCGCTCCTTTTTCGGACGCCGTCGCGAGGAATCGGCCAAGGAGAATCTTTATTTCGGTCTGATTGCACTGCTTGAGCACCGCTACGAGGAGGCCCAGCATCTGCTGATTTCCTGCACCCATTCAAAGCACCGTTCGGTTGCCAGTTACATTATTGCGGCCGAGGCCGCCGCCAAGAACGGCAATGAGCAGGAGTGCCTTGACTGTCTGGGCAGAGCAAGGGAGCTTGAACCCCGCTCCGATCTGGCATGCACTCTTCTTGAATCCGGTCTTTACGCCAGAGCCGGCAAGTATGAAAAGGCCATTGATGTTCTGGAGCAGGCAGCAAAAATTTATCCTCTTCATCCGGCTGTTTCCCGCAGTCTCGCGGATTTATGCCTGATCTGCAAGGATTATGAGAGAATGCGTGAGCTTCTTCCCCAGCTGAAGAACATCCGTAATTTCCGCTATGAAGACTACCTCCGGATCCTGGCTACCCTTTACCGCCATGATCTGGAAGAGACGTCCGATGCCGACAGGGTTGCATCCATGTGGGCAGAGGTGTCGAGATCCTTCAGAAAGGAACCGGTGATCCGCGGTCTGTTTGCAAGGCGCATGGCTGAACTTGGCAGGATCCGTGAGGCGGAGGATCTTTTCGAGGAGGGTTTCCGCAAGGCTGATATCGATTCCATGCTTGACGAGGTGGCCTCCTGCAGCGTGGCTCTTCCCTCCGTACGCAATTATCTGGTTCTGCTGGAATGCAGCTCTGACAGGAACAAATGCAGTCAGGACAAACTCTACCGAGCTCTTGCAAATCAGTTCCTTGCCGCCTGTGACTATCCTTCCTCCATAGAAAGGTTCCGCAAGGCCATAGCCATCTCTCCGCTGAACGAGGACTACGTCAAAATTTCGAAGTGCTACGAAGCCGAGAGACTGCTGGATAAAGCCGCGGTTCCCGGTCCGGACAGAGCATGAAGGATGATCCATGCCGGATAAAATTCCTCTTGACCTCATAATCGGGCGCTATCTGAGGATCACGGAGATCAGGACGAAGAGGGCTGTAGCATGCATGACTCCGAAGGCCCGTCATTTCTTTGCGATTATTCCGATTCTTCTTCAGTATAATCACCCGATTCTTCCCGGCTTCATTCCGGGAAACACCCCGCACGGCATCAGCGATTTCCGGCTGTCGGAATATCAGCAGGATTATCTGGACAGAATGTGCAATGTGGGCAACTGCGACATCAGAAGCTACATAGAAAATCCCGCCATAATCTCCCTCTACTGCATGGGCAGCACCTCGTCCGTCGGTCAGTCCTCCGCCTCGGATCTAGATATCTGGGTCTGTCATTCCCATCTGATGAGCAGTTCCGATGTCAGAAAGCTGGAGCAGAAATGCAGCGTACTTACCAAGGTGGCGCGAAACCAGGATGTGGAGGTCAATTTCTTCCTGGTGCCGGACAACAAGTTCCGCTGTGACAACAATGCATCAGTGGACAGCGAAAACTGCGGCAGTGCTCTCCATCTTCTGCTGCTGGAGGAATTCTACCGTTCATCGCTGTGGATGGCGGGAAAGAAGCTTGTGTGGTACCTGGTTCCGGATGAGCACGATACCACGACGGAAATCTACGACGCCTATGTGAACTCGCTTTTCGGAGAGGGAAGGATTAAAAGCAGCGAATGGTTTGATCTGGGACCTGTCAATCATATTCCCGTCCAGGAATTCTTCGGCTCTGCCATGTGGCTTCTCTACAAAGGTGTGGATTCTCCGTACAAGGCTGTTATCAAAATCATGCTTATGGAAAGCTATGCCTCCGAATATCCCAAGGTTGATCTGATAGCAAGCAGCATACGATCAAGAATGCAGCAGAGCGACGAGTACAGTCTGAACATGGACTCCTACTACATGGTCTATGAGAAGATCTGCAGCTATCTGAATAAAAATGATGATGCAGAGCGCAGAAAGGTGGTGGACAGCTGTTTTCTTCTTAAGGTTGCAAAGGGTGTGGATGAAAATGACGGCTCCGCCTATATGCAGTGGCGCCTGGGCTTTCTCAATGATTTCGTGGCAAAATGCGGCATGGACAAAAGAACTGTTGCCCATTTCAGAAACAGCGGAAACTGGAAGATTGCAGATGTATCCGCAGCCTACGCTACAGTTACCAAGATCATGCTGCAGTGCAGCAACCGTCTCAGGGTTTTTTCAAACCGCGTCCAGAAAATGGGTTCACCCATAGATATTACAGATTTTCAGATCCTGACCCAGAAACTGAGCAGTACCTTTGAATACAAGCTGGACAAGATAATAAAGGTTAATCTTAATATTGCGCCGTCCATAAGGGAAAAGAATATTTCACTGGTGTACGTGCCGCCCGGAAGTCTTAACCGCAGCGGCTGGTATCTGTTTCCGGCTTCTCTTGCACCGCTTGATCTGGTTCGGCACAAATGTGTCTATTTCAGTCATAATGCGGTTAATGTTCTGATCTGGGCGATTGTGAACGGAGTTCTTACATCCGAAACATGGGTAAATATCTCTGAAAATGCACCGAAGACCATGATTTACAGTCTTCCGCTTCTTGCCGGTGAACTTCTCGAGCACAGTGAGGAGTTCTGCAGAAAGGAAATTACAAACAGTGACCTTATCGGTCCCATGTATTTCAAGAATCTGCTTCTGCTGCTTAATGTGTCGGATGATGATACCGGTGAAGGTGATAAAAAGGAGCTGAATCTGCAGAAAATTGATGTTCTCTCCTTCGGAACCGAGAGAAGATCCCTGCTAAGTTCCCTGGATCTGGTGTTTACCAATTCCTGGGGCGAGACATACGTGAAGCACTACAGCGGAAGGGAAGAGATTATTCACGGTCTGACGGAAATGCTTAATGTCAGGCGTCCGGACGGCTCCGGGAACGGCATCCCCTATTTTAATGTCCTCTGCTACAGCCGTTATCTTACCGGTATTATCCGCCAGCAGATCAGTGATCTGGTGGGAGAACTTCTTAATCTTGCCCACGGCACGGATGAAAACAACTCATCCATGGTGTTTATGATGGGGGATACAAGTTATTCAGTGATCCGCAATCACCGTGTGACTATTACACCGCTTAATAATTCTCTTGATTTCTTCAATTCCCTGACGGCTCTGCAGGTTCAGCCCGGGGATGGCGGAAGAAGCCCGTACCTTGAAAAAATCTATCAGTATGCGTGCCGCGGCGTTGTTCAGTTCTTTTTTGAACAGCAGGAGGACGGGTGTATGGTTTACATAATGGATGAGAACAATCAGCTGAAATCCTACAAGAACCAGGAGAAGAATTTTGAGCAGATGGTAGATGCCATCAACAGATCCTTTGCCGAGCGCAATGTGGGCGCAGACGGCTCAGTGATGGTGAATGATGCTCATTTTGCCGCTCCCCAGTTTTACCAGCTCTCTGTCAGAGGTGAGCAGATAGTTGTTGAGAACTATCTGGAGCGTAAATTGTAATTTATAGCCTCGGGCAAGTGGGTTATAATTTTGGATGGCTGAAGACTGTTTTTCTACAATCTGTAGGATCTTAGGCGGACTGAAGCTTTTTCCGGTTGTTTTTTTACTTTCCGGCCGTCTCCGGATGTTGCCGGCTGTTTGCTGATTGCGGAAGCAGGTATGTTTTTGAAGGTTTTGACATTTATTCTGGCTGCTGTTTTTCTGACAGCCTGCGGTCTCAGGGGACCTCTCTATATGCCGAAGGATGAAGGTTCCGCTGATTTGAAATCTGTGGCAGCTGAGGTTTCAGCAGATGCGGAAGATGCAGCCGGAGCTGTCAGGGAGGCCGATGCTTCCGGAACTGACAATAAATCTGATTCGGGTGACGCCGCTTCAGGTGAAAAACAGTAGCATTGCTCACGGATCCCCAGTCTGACTTTTCGGCTTCGCACTCAGGCACAGCTGCAGAATTGTAATATTTAAGGATATATTTATGGATTATTCAGAACATTTTGTCTACCGTGACGATCAGCTGTACGCTGAAGACTGCAGGGTTGCCGATCTGGCTGCAAAGTACGGCACTCCGCTTTACGTCTACTCCCGCGAAAGTCTCAGACAGGCTTTTGCTGATTATGACAGCAGCCTTTCTCTGCCTCACACCATATGTTATTCCGTGAAGGCCAACAGCAATCTGGCTGTGCTGCAGCTTATGGCATCCCTGGGCTCCGGCTTTGATATCGTGTCGGGGGGCGAACTTGCAAGAGTGATCGCCGCCGGCGGGGATCCTTCAAAGGTAGTATATTCCGGTGTTGGCAAGCGCGAGGATGAAATCAGATATGCCCTGGAGAAAGGAATCTACTGCTTCAATGCCGAATCTGAAATGGAGCTTCAGACCATTTCCGATGTGGCCGTATCCATGAATGTGAAGGCTCCGGTGGCTCTGAGAGTCAATCCTGCCGTTGATCCACACACTCATCATCACATTGCAACCGGTCTGAAGACCAGCAAGTTCGGCGTTGCCTGGGAGGACGTGCCTGCCGTCTATGAGTATGCATCGAAGCTGCCGGGCATTTGCATAAGAGGTGTTGACTGCCACATAGGATCCCAGATCACCACTCTTTCCCCGTTCAGGGAAATGGCGGAGAAAATCAGAGATCTGGCTGTAACTCTGAAGGATCGCTATGGAATCGAGTCTGTTGACGTGGGCGGCGGTCTCGGTATCAATTATGATAATGACGGAACCCCTGCGGTTTCCGACTACATGAAACTCCTTGAGGAGTACTTCGGAGATCTCGGTCTGAGACTTGTTCTTGAGCCTGGAAGATCCATGGTGGGCAATGCCGGTATTCTGGTTACAAAGGTTCAGTATATCAAGAAGGCTGCAAAAAACTTTGCCATTGTGGACGCGGGTATGAATGACATGATTCGTCCTGCTCTTTATACTGCATGGATGAACATATCCGAGGTTGATCGTTCGGACAGATCCGCTGCCGATAAATATACCGTTGTCGGTCCTATCTGCGAATCCTCCGACAAACTGGGCGAGGACAGGCTGCTGTCCGTGAAGAAGGGGGATCTGCTGGTTCAGTTCTCTGCCGGTGCATACGGCTTCTCCATGTCGTCAAACTACAATTCCCGTCCGCGTGCCGCAGAGGTTATGGTAAAGGGCGGTGAGGATTTTGAGATCCGCACCAGGGAAACTGTTGAGGATCTGTGGCGGGGCGAACATCTGCTCTGACTGGCTTCTGCCGGCCGGACAGACTGAAGGATAGTATGAGAGTTCGCTTTTCAAAAATGTACTGCTCCGGCAGTGATTTTGTCGTGATGGACGCTGTTACCCAGAGACTGTTTCTGAGTCAGCAGCTGATTTCCAGACTGGCTGATCGCTCGCGGGGTATCGGATTCAGCCGTATTGCGGTGATCGAGCCTCCGTATGATCCGGATCAGGATTTTTTCGTCCAGGTTTATGATCCTGCCGGCCGGGATGTCAGAGCCTGCATTGATGCGGTCGCGTGCGGCGTTTTCTTTGTCACGCAGAAGAACCTGACTGTTACAAGAAAGCCCGTGGAGATGAGCTCCCTCAGCGGAGCCATCACAGGAAAGTGTGATATGTCGGGGGCCGTGTCTCTCAGTCTTCATGCTCCGAGCTTCTCTCCCTCATCCGTTCCCTTCAGAGCGCAGAATCAGGAAAAAACCTACATACTGCAGGTGGCGGGCAGAAATGTCTTCTGCAGCGCCCTCTCCGTCGGCTCTCCATGCTGCGTTGTCCAGAAGCCTGATTTCAGTCAGGAGGAGTCGGGTCAGATTGCCCGGGCTCTTGTTTCTCATGAACGTTTTCCGTCAGGCTGCAGCGTCTGTTTTTATGAAGCTGTTTCCCGTACTGATCTTCGGGTGTATCTCCCCTGCGGCGGTGATGTGCTGACAGGCGGCACGGCTGCGGCTGCAGTCGGGATCACCCAGGGATTTCTGGAGCAGACAGTAAGTGTGTCGGCTGCCGACAGCCAGATCAGGATCAGGTGGCACGGGGACTCTTCAAGGGTAAACTGTACCGTTGCTCCTTCTCTGGTGTATGACGGTGAAATAGAAATCTGACGGGTCCCTGTTCGCTCACTCCTGTCGCTGTCCCCGGACTGGCAGTTAAAAAAATGCAGTCCCCGGGCTGAACCGCAGTTACCCGCTTCTTTCTTCTTCAGATCTGTTTCTTCTGATTTCATTTTTCTGCGAACTGCCGGTGAAGCCGGGTTTCGGCTCGATGCCGTCTATGAGGGATGTTGAATCTGTGGTTGTTTTTTCCCAGAGTAAATCAACCTTTCGATCCTCTACAGTACAGCTTTCGTTGTTTTTGTAGTCATCCGCCTCATATCTGAATTTCATTGCTGTTTCATCGTTTGTTTCTCTGATGAAGGAGGCGAGAAAAAACATCAGAACAGCGCATACTACCAGATGTACTCCAGTACCGATGTATTTCAGAAGGTCGAACATGTTATTCTGATTTAAGAGGTAAACAGAAAGAGGAACTGAAATCGCCAGACTGCATATAAAGCTGATCACGGATGATATGACCGATCTGAACAGACGAATCATCCCTGCAGCATAAAGAATAAAAGCCACAATGCCGGCTGTGAGGATGTCGGCAAATATCAGCAGTTCACCGCTGGATATGTGTTCTTCGAAGTACCTGATAACCGGCAGGTAGGCGAACAGCGAGACTGAGAAGGTTAAGGCACCTTCTGATATGAGAAACAGGTAATACTTGAGTTTCGACATCGGGACTTCGCAGACCAGCATGCCGGTCTGTCCGTTCATGGCAACGGTGTACTTTCTTTTCTTCCAGATGACTTCCATGTACCAGAGGGGCATGAGGGCATAGCTTACGCTTTCCTGTTTTATGTCGTATTCCCTTCTGGCGATATTGATGTACTGATAGTTTTCTGCGTCGGTAAGATAGCGATCAAGTGTATCAGATACTCTTTCGGTTACGGTTTTGAAGCTGGCACCTTCATCCATGTTGAAGATGCGGGCATCCATGCCGGAAAGATATGCAAAGCTGAATGGTTTCACACTGCTGAAATCATAGGGCTCCAGACCCTGGGAAATATCATCGTCAATTTCCGTGGTTGCATCCTGCGGAATGTGCAGAAAACTCATTTTACCTGATGCCGAGCCCTTAAATGCTCTGTGAACTTTGGTGTCATTTGACAGTTTTGCTGATTTGACTGTTTCTGCCGTATATTCAACACGTCCTCCGGCACTGACGTCGAAAAACCAGAAGGGAACGTATACCGGGGTGACTTTCCTGACGACTACGGTTTCTGCAAACTCGTCCGGAACAAAAGATCTGCGTTCTGTAATTTCCTTATGCCAGATGTTCATGAAGTCATCGCGATCACGGAGAAACACGCCGATAACATCGGGAGTTTTCTGATCTCTGTATTTATCGGTAAAAATGATTGAGTTGCCGCAGAATGGACATTTTTCCGTTGCACCAAGAGATTCGGGGGAGAGCTCGCCGCCGCAGGATGAACAGGTGTAGGTTCTTTTAAACTGATTATCCCGGCTTTCAGATGTGTTTATATCAGCGCCACCGGCAAAACTGTTTCCGCTGCCTTCTCTGATTTCTTCCTTTCTCTCTATTTCCTTTTCATATTCCTCAACTGTCAGAGCTGTTTCGCAGGATCCGCACCTGAGTTTGCCCATTTTTATGCAGAAATCCATATTGCCGGAGCAGTTGGGGCAGCGGCAGTGTCCTGGTTTTTTCAACATTTTGATTTCTCCAGTTCTTAAGAGAGTTTTATGACGACCTTGCTTATGAGCCGTGCTCCTGTCCCGGCGGAAAGTACAGTCCGGCAGTGCAGAAACAGATCACTTCCGCAAAAGGTTCTGCAGGTTCAATAATATCAGACTTTTAACGGGAAACATGACTTCCAGAATACTCACCCTGCAGGAATCACGAGTAATTTTGAAGTCTGTCTCATTTCTGTAAACGGTTTCAGTCTGTACATTGAGAATGTAAACGCCGTCATGTACCGGAGGATGTTCTTTTCTGTCAGACAATGAATAAAGGTTTCATCAGGGTGCAGTACCCTGCTATTCAGCACTTCTGCAGTCAGACTTTGATAAGCCGGCTATGTCCAGTCTGTCGCATGAATAATGAATCATGCAGGCTGCCGTCCTGTTAAGCTGATCCCGGGTGCATCACTGACTGCCAGTGCTGTCCTGTTCACTGGTATTCGATTCGTTATTCCTGATTCAGTCATCTCTGTCATGAAATCGAGACCGTCAACAGTTTCCGGAAGAAAATCTTTTTCCGGATCTGGGACGACAGCTGTGCAGCATGTTGTTTTTCTATATGCTGAACACTCTTCTGTTTTCTTGTCATCATCTTTTGCCGATCCTGTTCCCGGATTTCTTCATAAACAGGAACGTATTTTATAACTTTAACCGTTGTTGTACTGGTTTTCGAAAAGGCTATGTTCAAGAAAAGTGTTGATCTTATCTTAAACTGCTAAGGAGTAATCATAACCCGCAGGCTTTGACTTGAAAGTCAA
>CADBNP010000321.1 GCA_902796095.1 uncultured Aeromonadales bacterium
ATGTTGCTAAAAAAGATGCCACCGAATCAAAGATTGAAAATCTGAAAAAAGAAGCAACAGAACAGGTGCGGATGTATAAGACAGCCCTGGAGTTCAGAGACAAACCGGTCAAAGTCTATGCCATGATCTTTGCCGGTTCGGAATGCGTGTATTGCGGGTAATTTGAGTTGTTGCGTATTGTAATAACTTCATTCTTTGAGAGTTTGTCCCCGAATCCTGCGGACAAAAGTTTACGGAAACATCGTGCAGGCGACATCCAGGGACGTTCTGTATTACACCATGAAGACCTTACCTGATTTCACCGTAAAGTCCCCTGCTTTAACCATATTGGGATATAAGGCGTAACTGGGCAAACATATGATCTCAATATGTTAGTCTGCAAAACCCTCAAATCTCATCTCGGATAGACCCGGAGCTCAAGTTCCGGTGTCAACGGATCTTCTGCGCTCAGATCAGAATGCAGATCAGCCGGAGTCCTTATGTAAAGCGTGAACGTTGAGTTATTGAACGGAGCAAGATAGAAAATATTGTTCGCCATAAGCATCATCCCGGAATAATCAGCTGAAATGGTTTCATGCATCTGCTTTGGAATGCTGACGGCGGAAGCATGGTCATCCTTGACAAGCTCAAACTGAGTCATGGCAATTGTTGCGCCCTTGTTGGTTGCCGTTGTTTTAAACGGAGCTGTATTTACGTGCAGTACTGCATGCTCTATCTGGGCAGTCCGGGTAAAAGGATTGCCGTCCTCATCAACGAAATCTCCCAGCGTACACTTATACGAGTTGTAGCTGTTTGAACCGCCTGTCTCATCCGAACAATAAAATGTTGAAGCTCTTATGGTTTCCGGTTTCTCGCCTCTTCTTCTGCAGTTGGCATCACTGCTGCAGTTCTTGACAAGATCTACAGCTGCCGCCGCATCCACCCTGCCAAAGCCGAAGACGGAACTGAAACGAAGATTTGATTCCGTCTGTGTCCAGCCCTTATGTACAACAAGGTTTCCATGACCTGAATCCTTTACCTGACCATCCACCATATGGCTGTCTTTAAGATCATTGATTGCTGTCTTTGCAAGAGCATATTTAATCTGCTCAACTGTCAGACCTGAAACAGCGCTCTTCATCAATGACACAACTCCCGAAATCATAGGAGCCGCTGAAGAGGTTCCGGACATTGAGGCGTTATAATTGCACTCTCCGTTGATATTTGCATAAATACCTCTGGCATAATCAAACTCGTTCCCGTCCGTATCTTTGGCCAGCTGATGCTCACAGGAAGTCGGATCAGTCGTAATTACACGATTTTGCGTACCGCCAAATGCTGATATCCAGATATTTGATCCGCCCGTAGAATAAGATGTACGGGATCCATCTCCTGTAACTGCAGCCACGGCTATCACACCCGGAGCAACAAAATGATAGTCACCCTGCTTGAAAAAGCAGTTGATCCCAAGTCTCTGACACGAACTTGCTGTATTATAGGCTTTTTCGAATTCATTACCCTGAGACTTTATGACAGGAATGTCTCTTTCATAGATTGCATCAATGTAATCAGTCATTGTGTAGTTGAGTACAGGAATTGATCTGCTGAAACTTTCATTTACCAGATCCGCATAACGCACATAACCGGACAAATACGCAAGCTCACTCTGATCGTCAATACCAGCCAGCGCCATGAGTTTTGAATCAAACGCAACTCCCCTCACTCCGGTATCGTTCTTTGCCACCGAGGCAATAATACCGGAAACAGCCGTAGCATGAGATTTGGAAAGATTGGTAGGATCAGCCATGTCCTTCTGATAATAGTAGCTTCTGTCAAAATCAATATTGGCATTCAAATCCTCATGAGCAGGATCAAAACCGTCATCAATAACAGCCACCCTTATATTTTTGCCGGTAACTCCCTGCCGCCAAACCGGAATTACGTTCAGATCTCTTCCTGCTGATAAATCATGAATGTATTTACCCAGCAGAAATCCGCTCTGCTCTACATTGCGAAGATGCCACTGCTCATAGAACATCGGATCCCGGACAAGAGGGAATGAAACATAATATTCCTCATCCACAATCCTGAATTTAATTACATCCCTGTAATCATTCCAGGCAGTGTCAAGTCTGTTTAAAGGCAGACTGTATCTGAAGGTTCCGTCATGATTATCCTCAATTTCACCATACCTCACTCCGACAATGGAAAAACCGGCTTCCTGAGAGTAAGGAATAACGAGATCTACAAAATCCTCCTCCGCAGTCGGAAGATCAATATTCAAATCTCCCAGAAGTTCGCTGACATTCTGACCTTCCTCAAGTCCGTCATCAATAATAACAGGATCAGGATTAACCGGCGGCTGAGGATTCACAGGATCATCATTGTTATCCGCATGGTGTGAACCGCCGCCTCCGCATCCGGCAAGAGAAACAGCAGAAAAAACAACAAAAGCCAGCAACGTACAATTAAATTTCATGATCCACATCCTTCTGTCAGTCCAGTTCATTTTTAACACCGAAATCTTTTATGATCTCATACTTGAGAATATCAGGAGAGGATGAAATGGCAGACAGCACTGATTTCCATTCTGACAGAGAGTTTGCCTTTACCGAATAAATGCCTCCGGCAAGCTCTTCTGCTTCAATACCGGAAGGTACACACTGAGGAACACTCTTTTTACATCTGAAGGTTATATTTTTTCCCAGCATAAAGGTGTTCTCTCCGTCATTGACAAAACCGATGACGTTATCAGCTCTCTGAGAATTCTGTTCTGAAGAGGCAAATACTGCCGCTCCGTCATGGGTTCCGAGAAACGAAGGCGTTTTTCCGGATACGGATTCCAGACTGTCAGAACTGTTTGCAGCAAGGCTGAAATTTTCATACACAGTCCAGGTTCTACCGTCTACTTCAACAACTGAAACTCCGGTATCATTTGCCGATGCACATCCGGCTGACAGCAGAAAGGAAAGAAAAAGAAACAGAATTTTATTTTTCATAAATACTCCACATATTCACATGCAGTAAAGCAGAATTCAGACAACCAGCAACAGTTTCCAGAACATTCGACTCAGATCGGAACGCCGGCACAAACCCAAACTGAATTTACAATACGGTTCTGATTTCTCATAGGATATTTGGAGATAAATGTGAAAGGATTCAAACAATGTGGATTAAGCGCTTCATCATAAATTCACCCTGACGGCTGTTCTTCAGGTTTTGTCCAGGAATTTCTGATGCGTTCGCAATGTCTCATTACACTAAAACCGGAGGATCGTGATACCATAGGTACAGATCAGCTGCAGAATACAGGATAATTCAGGTTACATGAAAAGTTCCGGTGTTTCCGGCAAATGCTGACAACAGTTATAATCTCTGCTGCGTGTTTCAAAGCCTATTACAGATCATG
>CADBNP010000322.1 GCA_902796095.1 uncultured Aeromonadales bacterium
AAAGGAGAATTTACATAGAAAGGCTGAGCCTCTGCAGCACTTGAAGATCCTGCTGTAGGATAGCGGACGTGACCTATGCCGATATTACCTCTGAGACGGTGCATATGTCTGGCTTCAAAGACATCTTTCACCAGACCGTTTGCCTTGCGCTGTCTGAAATTTCCATTATCCAGGGTTAGAATACCGGCGGCATCCTGTCCGCGATGCTGAAGCACTGTAAGAGCATCATAAAGAGCCTGATTGACCGGAGTTGAACCAACTATGCCCGCTATACCACACATAAAACACCTGCCGTATGCTTAAAAAAGATCCAAAAAATTTTTACCTGCTCTCTTCAATTACCTTATCTGCATTCCCGGAATCAAGATGAAGTTTGTTCGGATCTATCACCACCTTGCCGTCCTGATTCACAGAAAGGGCTGATTTATCGACACTCACTCCGTCTACTGTGATAACTCCGCCTGAATTCGGATCGGAAGGATAAAAGATTCCGTTCGGAACAGTTCCGGCAGCACCGTCTGCAGAGCCGGCAGGAGTGCTTACGGCATTGTTTACAACGTCATTCAGCACACCCGTAACATTGATTTTGTCAAAAAACCAGAAAACAATCTTGTTGAACTCAGGAATAAATGCCGATTTTTCCCAGAAGGACATCTTCTGGACAAAGGAAAACAGACCAAGGTTGAAGAGAATGTTGCATACAGCAAGACACGCACACACAACCATTACTCCCCGGAGAGCTCCGAAGCACATGCCGAGAATTCTGTCAGTGACGCTGAGAGTTCCGTCAGTCTTGCGAAGAATACGGATCACCGCATAAACCGCCACGGTACCCAGGATCAGAGCAACCAGAAACAGGACAAGGATCGCCAACGGAATTTTAAAATCTGGCTGAACAGAATCAAAAAGACTCGACTGAGAAAGATCGTAATAGAAGAACTTGGCAATTGCAAAAGCAAGAAACCAGTTAATCAGAGAAAGACATTCCTTGATAAAACCATTTATTATGCTGAGAAGCGTAGAAACAACAACTACGCCTATAATAATCCAGTCAGTAACTATCAGTTCCATAAAGGAAAGCCTACTTTATTACCTTCATACCATGCATGTAAGGAACCAGAACATCAGGAACCACAATGCTTCCGTCAGCCTGCTGATAATTCTCCATTACTGCAACAAGTGTTCTGCCTACTGCAAGACCTGAGCCGTTAAGAGTGTGAACAAGAACATTCTTTCCATCCTTCTTAACCCTTGCCTGCATACGTCTTGCCTGAAAATCCCAGCAGTTGGAGCATGATGAAATTTCACGATAGGTATTCTGTGCAGGAAGCCACACCTCAAGATCATAAGTCTTTGTTGCAGAAAATCCCATATCGCCGGTACTTAAAGCAACCACACGGTAAGGAAGTTCAAGCTTCTGAAGCACTGCCTCTGCATCTGCAGTAAGACTCTCGAGAGCATCCATGGACTTTTCCGGATCTACAATCTGCACCATTTCAACCTTGTCGAACTGATGCATACGGATAAGTCCTCTTGTATCACGTCCGGCAGAGCCGGCCTCTGATCTGAAGCAAGGTGTATGAGCAGTAACCTTGATAGGCAAATCCTTAATATCCAGCACCTTTCCGGCCACCATGTTGGTCAGAGGAACTTCAGCTGTAGGAATAAGAGAAAATCTTTTTGAAACTCCGTCCAGATCACAGGTACCGTCCAGACTTGTATGGAACAGATCTTCCTTAAATTTCGGAAGCTGACCTGTACCGGTAAGAGTTTTGGCGTTAACGAGATACGGAACATAGCACTCGCTGTATCCCTGCTCATCCACATGCAGATCCAGCATAAACTGGGAAAGAGCTCTGTGAAGACGAGCAATGCTGCCCTTCATAATGGCAAAACGTGCACCGGCCTCAGCTGATGCGGTATCAAAATCAAGACCGCCGATGGCTTCACCGAGAGCAACATGATCACGAACCTGAAAATCAAAATTCCGCGGCTGACCCCAGCGGCGAACCTCTACATTCTCGGATTCATCCTTGCCAAT
Organism: uncultured Aeromonadales bacterium; assembly: GCA_902796095.1. Taxonomy (GTDB): domain Bacteria; phylum Pseudomonadota; class Gammaproteobacteria; order Enterobacterales; family Succinivibrionaceae; genus UBA2804. The sequence goes on from CADBNP010000322.1 coordinate 2,042, forward strand.
CGGTGTTGACGGATCCGGAAGGTTCGGTACAGTCATGGCATATTCTTCAATCTGAGCTAGGATTTTATCCTGCTGAACCTTGACCTCAGAAAGTGATTCACCAATGGCAGAAACTTCAGCCATTATTGCTGATACATCCTCACCCTTGCGCTTGGCTTCACCTATCGCCCTGGACATGGAATTTCTTTTCGCCTGAAGATCCTGCGTCTTCACCTGGAGTTCCTTTCGCTGCTCTTCAAGATTTTTAAGCAGTTCTACGTCTAGTTTGAAATTTCTGGTGGCAAGACGTTCTGCTGCCGCCTGTATATCGGTACGAAAATATTTGGGATCAATCATAAAAATATTTTTCAATGGTAGAAAGAAAGATTTTAATGTGTGTATTCTACCAAAAAACGTCACAGTAGACACTCAAAAAAGATCAGCGGCTCCATGTTTCTTTTTCAAAACAGACATGATTTCCAGTCCTGACACTCCACAATGCTAAGGTCATGTGCTTCCTGTTTCAGCAACCACTACGCAGTTACAAGAACTTTAGTTTTACACAGTCTCCTCAGTCGTAAATTTGCGTATATCCTATGGTATTAGCCAATATTCAGGCTACTCAACTCATAATCTGAAACAGAAATCAGAATAAGAAACTAAAGTTAAATTTTCTATTCAGGCAGAGGATCACAAAAGCGAAGAAAAAGTAAACCGACCAAGCAAAAGGCAGAAACTACTGCATAAGAAAGAACATTTTTTGGGAAATTGAACCGGACAGTACTGTCTGCAATCAGGAGGTGAAATACCGGATAATCAACCAGCAGATTATCAAAGCAGATTGTCAATTTATAGAAATATGACGCGCTTCACATACTAACGGAATTATTTGTTATATAAATATATGTACACTGATTATTAACTTAAATTAATAAT
>CADBNP010000323.1 GCA_902796095.1 uncultured Aeromonadales bacterium
CATTACCTGTACAGCAAAGGCTACAGTCTGAAGTCTGAATCTGTTCAGGTGCGCTGCGAATTCAAACTTTACGGTTCGGAACTGCCGGAACCGTACTGTTCCGTTTTCAGAGGCAGCGGCTGTGCGTTTACCGTGGCGGTTGAAGGCACTGTTGATAATGTCTACACCAGAACTGCTGAAGATAAAACCAGTCGGAAGGAATATCTTCATTTCAGAGATATTCACAACCTGGAAAAGCAGAAATTTCTGTTTCTTCTTAATTCCATTCTTCTGAATCATCAGACTGCTGGGCAGAAAGCTGCTGTCTCAAGATTTATTGATCTTGCAGAGTCTGACGAAGATGCAAATGTCATGAATCTTGATGAGAATTTGAAAAAAATCGGAGATGAGTATCTCAGGCAGCTGGTCGTCTGCTATCTGAGAGGGGTTACGGAACCGCTGTTCTTTGTAAAAGCAAAGCAAGAAAATAATGAGAATAAAAAACATCCTCCTTTTTTACCTGCTTTGCAGATTTCCAGCATTGAAAAAGCAGAAAACATAAAAACTTCAATTATGGCCGCAAAAGTTCCGCTGGTGCCATTGTGTTTAATTTCCAGTGAGGACAGGAATTACAGGATCCTTTTTAATGTTGACAGGTCATGTGATGATTTAACGGTCATAGCAGGGAAAGACAGGGAGATTTACCCCGACGAATCTCAAGAGGAATTTCAAAAAACAGATTTATGTGAATCTGTAAAAAATTTCAATTTGAATAAGAGTGATACGATTAAGACCAATGACTATGATTATGGATCCAGACTGACAGTCCGGCAAAGAATGCTTTTTGAGAATACTGAAAAAATTCCGCTTAGAAAAACTGCAGCGACATTTTTCCTGCTTGACGTATGGCCGGATGGCATTCTTAAACAGCTGGACAAGGCAAAACCGAAGAAGGAAAAACCAGATTCCAAAGAAAACAACAGTCAAACAAAAAACAAGGGTGATTCAAAAACTGCTGAAACTTCGATTTGAGAGACGATTCCGGCAGATGTTTTCTGCAGTGAATATGGAAATTTCCCGAATTGAAGATGGACTGAACTTAATCAGAAAAGACAGACAGGGTTCGATATGACAGATTCTGACAGAAAAAATAATGAAATAAAAAGCTGCAATGAAATTGATTTACGCTCCCATGCTGTTGTGGAGGCATCGGCAGGTACCGGAAAAACATATACGATAACAGGTCTTGTTGTCAGACTTGTCCTTGGAATAACAGAGCCGCTGAAGGAACTTTCAGGTTGTTCAGGCAGTGAAATGATCAAAGTCTGGAATCTGAAGGGTGATGTGCATCCTCTGACTGTTGATCAGATTCTTCTTTCAACCTTCACAAATGCTGCAACGGAGGAAATGAAACTCAGGGTTGCCGCATCACTCAGAAAGTGCGGCGAAAGTTTCAGAAATCTTGAATTTCTGCTAAAAAATCTGTCAGCTACCTATAAAAAACTTGGCTGTCTGCTTGAGAGTATGAAAGAGCGGAGCGAAGGCCTGTCTGTCGAAAATTATGTATTCCCTCTTGCTGCCGCTCTTATGATAGCAGCTCTAAAACATAACTGTAACAGCGAACCGGACAATGAGACAAGTCTTGATGACAACTGTATAAAATCAATGCTTAATGCACTGGAAGACGGAGAAAAAAGACTGTCTGATGCTGTCATAAACATTGACAGAGCTTCGGTTGTGACAATTCATCAGTTCTGCAAGTCCATGCTTCACAGATATGCCTTTGAGTCCCGTTCACTGTTCAGAACGGAGCTGATGGCTGAACCTGACGAAGCCCGAAACTATGCTTCGACGATAGAAAAACGTAATTTTCTTTATGGAGATAAAACCAGAAGCATAGTTGATTATTTTCTTTATAAAACTCTGAACGAGAGTCAATCGGATTATAAGAGAAATATCAGTGCACTCGTCAATGCTGCCGGACGGATTGATCTTAAGGATGAAAAAACTGTTAAAAATTCATTACGCGATGAATCTATTTCCCGTGAA
>CADBNP010000324.1 GCA_902796095.1 uncultured Aeromonadales bacterium
GGAATGATTCAGACAATTCTGATCGCAGCATGAACCTGATAATCAGGATATGGAGCTGGTTTACTTCTCATAGCAGACCGCTTTGTATGAAAGGCCATTACCGCACGCTGAAGAACATATACGAAGTGCGGACAATATGAAGTCCTGGAAACATAAAAATCTCTGCATTACGCAGGAAAACAGTGTCTGCGGGGCAGAGATTTTTCAAGATTCAGATTTCTTCAGAAAGCTTTGAATACACGCATCAGCACGGCAGCCGGAATTCCGAGTACGGCACCGGCAAGGTGAGCCCATACTGCAACATGACCGAGATTGTGATCAATGCTGATGGCGTGCATAAACTTTCCAAGTAATCCTGATGTGGATACGCCGTGTGTGATAAACGGAACGGAAATCAGGAGCGATCCAAGAACCAGTATGGTGACACCGTAGGCGGCTTTTCTTTTCAGCCACAGGATCCCTGTCATGAAAAGCAAGGTGAATTCCGCTGCTGAAATACCGTAGTATACGTGCACAGGTGCATCCGGATACATTCTGCTCATTACAAATATATTGATTAATGCATTCATCAGAATGAATATCAGTATATACCCTATGGCGTACTTTCCTGTTCTGTATATGCTGTCAACTGGTGAAAGACAGTAGATGACAAGAAAAGCCACAGCATCCGTTACCAGGTGATATGTGTTCATGTGAACAAAATCGCCGTAAAGGTATGTTGGCCAAAAATTAAGGCAGTGTTCCTGAGTGAGACTTATCGGATAAGGTGAAAAAATACCAATAAAGTGCGTTGTCAGAATCACTGCCAGCGATACCAGAATCAGTGTCATTTTTATGTTTAGTCTCTGATCAGGTAATCATCCAGTGATTTGCCTTCATCCAGACCCTGCTGAATCGGAGCTGGTGTCCTTCCCTGACCTGTCCAGAATTTTTCTACTCCGTCTTTCATATAACGGTACTTAGGAGGACGCTTCTCTCTTTTGGTAACTGTGATGAAGTCTGTATCTTCAGATACCAGATCTTCCGGAGATATTCCTTCACGACTCAGCTGTTCAAGAATTGATTTGATTTTTTTGTTTCTTGATTCAGACATCTTTTTCCTTTCTGAAATAACTGATGTCAGATTGTCAAGACACTCCTCAAGAACGCTGATTGGCTGTCTGTCACAGATTTCCTTGAGTTTATCAATGTCCAAAAGATTTTTAATTGTAGATACGTTTGCCATTATTTACTCGCTTAATATTGTGTTAGCCCACTTTGTTGCTTCAAGATATGTATCAATAGCTTCCTGCTCATCGATACCCAGTTTCTGGACTCTTACTTTGACCCGGGGCCAGTTCATGGTCTCATAGTCAAGCACAAGCCCTATATAAAAAGCCAGTTCACCTTTTTTTTCAATTAATGCATGTTTGATGGATTCTCTTATCGGCATTGTACTTATTATTTCGCTGAAGGAACGATCCATCATGGCATCAAGGAGAGAAAAAAGTCCGCACATAAAGGCGTCCTGCTGATCGACCTTGTTCTTCCGTTTAATGGAAATCAATTCGCAGAATCTGGCTCTGACCAGGGACATCCTTGAAAGTTCAGAAGGTTTGTCTTCATTGATGCAGGTCGCATATACCAGCGATATGAATCTGCGCATGTTTTCCTTGCCCAGAAATACAACGGCATGCTTGAAGGATGTTATCGGATCACTTGTACCGTAGCGGACGTTATTGACATAGGAAAGAAGTTTATATGCAAGAGACTGATCCTGACTTAAAATCTTTTCTATTTTTTCATAGTCCATATCTTCCCTGATTGTTTCCGTCAGAAGCTGGGTAACAACAACCTGGTTGGCAGAAAGAGTCTTATGCTTTACAATCTCCGGTTTGCTGAAGAAATAACCCTGAAAAAGCCTGAATCCCATTTCCTTGGCCTTTTCAAATTCCTCTCTGGTTTCAATTTTTTCTGCCAGACATTTAATATGACTTATCTGATCTGCGTGAGAATCCAGATAAGCACTGATTTCCTCATGACTGGACAGTCTCCAGTCGAACTTAATAATATCAACATAGGGAAGAAACCTGTCCCATGCCTGATCCATGGTAAAGTCGTCAAGGGCAATGGTAAAATTCCGTTCCTTGAGACTGATCACAGAGTTAAGGAGTGTCTCATTGGGGGATGCGTCTTCCAGTATTTCTATTACAACTTTGCTGGGTGGCAGCGAATCAATCAGTCCCTCCACAATCAGAGAGTAGGGGAAGTTTACAAAACTGATCTTGTCCCCCACAAGAGACTCTATCGGCTGACTGAGAAACTGCTCTTCAAGAAGAGTCATTGTTGCCTTTTCAGAGGAAATGTTCGGAAATGCATTCGTCAGCCCCTGTCTGAAAAGCAGTTCGTATGCATAAGTGCGCATCTTTGCATCAAGTATGGGCTGCTTAGCTACAAATGAATACATAAATCCCCCGACGTTGTGATTGTTATAATAGCAAAAGTTTTAATTAAAAAAAATAATAAATTTTGTAATATGTGATATTTTTCTATTTTTTTAATGAATTTATCTGAACATAATTCCGCTATTTATTTAAAAATTTAGATAAACTAAAGAAATAAATTTTGATATCCTACATTGTAAATTCTGAAAAAAATGGTCGCAGCAAAAATACAGATTGCCACTGATATAGTTTTGAAACGGTATGGATTATGTATTTTTTGTTTCTTTATATCAGTTAAAGTTATTTCTGCAAGTGAATATATTTTAATTCTCTAATTATATTTTTTTTGCTGTTGTTTACGACAGAATTTTTAAAAAAGTAAATAATTTATTAAAAACGATCGGATCTGATGACAATGTATTAAAAAGCAATAGTTATGAGAGAAAAATGCGGACGACAATTGTCCTGTTATTCTGTCAGATGCATCGAAGAGCCTGTTTTAAATTTCGGATTCAAAAACTGATGCCTGCGGAGAATAATCAGCATTCGTTTATCATGACCAGGCACTGGCGCCAGTCTTCACGCTGTCAGGCACGGGATTGGCAGAACCGCTGCTGATCAGAAATATGTAAAAGGCAGATCAGCAAAGCACTGCCTTCATCTCAGATCTTTGTTCTGCTGTGGTTTGGAGTGGCAGAATTTTTTTAACCTTTTCTTAAATTCAGTACCGTCATAATTCAGATCCACAAATGATTTTTCGTGATCCCATCTCTTTTGAGCTATATCATCGAGATACGGCTTGAATTCGGTGTAGTTAGGAAATTTTTCAAAGCAGGTGACATTCGAACCGAAATATATCTGACCGAATTCAATCAGCTGAGCATAAGCTGTTCTCACATCTTTTGTATCGAAGTTTTTGATCAGATTCCTGCATGCTGCTCTTTTTGTGTTCCATCTGGTAAGACGTTCAAAGGTTATTATGTTTTCCAGATAGAGAAGATAGATAATGCAGATTACAATCAGTACGATAATCACCCCCATCACGATCAGCAGTATCACCTTTGTAATATTGCTGTTGGAAAAATCATAGTTACTCTCGCCGTCGTCCATAATTTCATAGGATGGCGAGGTAAGAGTAAATGTGCTTAATTTTGTTCCTTCGTCATATGTACGGAATACCCAGTTGATTTCCTCCGGTGCAAAAATAAGTTTCATCGGTCTCAGTGGAACAAAAACCTGTGTAAATGTTCTGCTGGATGTCAGTACTCCGGTTTCAGGATCATAATGCTCGGATATTTTTTCCCTGTCTGTATAGGCCTTGTACTGAGGTGTTCCTTCAATGATCCGCGGAGGCAGATCCTGTGCAGATATTCCTGTACCGGTAAATGTTATTTCGTGGATTATCGGTGTGTTTACAGGAAGCTCGCTGTTCTTTTCCGGCTGCCAGCTCTCAATGATTTTGAAATCCTCGGCTACAACCACATTGTTTTTGCCATTTATCGCATTAACTGTTTTTATTGTTAACGGTTTTTCCTGGTATACAAAACGGATCCTTTTTCCGTTTCCACGATCTCCCTTGCTGGGATCATGTATTTTAATTGTCTTTTCACTGTTGTTGTTTGTAATGACAGTATTACCGTTGCCTTCCTCGGTGTATGAGCCGTTTGCCACAGCCGGAATTATTACATGTGTTCCCGGGGTTTTAAAGGAAACCGCGTAAACGAATGTTTCTACAGTACGGGAGCGACCCATGGTTGTCCGCTCATTTTTAGATTCGTGAAGCAGATGGATATGACCGTCCTGATCTACGGACGGAGGAATGATGCGTGAGGCAAACTCCACATTGTGAGGTTTGGTAACTGTTGTTTTTACAATTATTGTTTCATTTGTGTAGGGATCCGGATTGGATATTTCCGTTACTATCAGATTGTTGAGAGCAGGGCGGGGTTCGCGGCCCTGTTTTTTTCTGACGGAAATGTTTAGGGGCTCCGATACATTGTCTTTTATAAGAAGACTTGGAATGACCAGCGGACCACTGTTGTGGGTTACCAGCGGAATTCCCCATTTTGTAGTGTTTTCGTAATCATGGTATTTGTGCATGATTTCGCCAACAGTAAAACTGTCTGTAAGGGGTCTTACATCAAGATCCCATTTATCAAATCTGCCGGCAGCTGTTACAACCAGAAGAAAACTTGTATCCTCATAAAGTCTTTCATCCTGTACATTTACCTGGATCAGCTTTTCGCACCAGGCCGTACTGCAGGATATTATCAGTAATAGAAACGAGAATATGAACTTTTTTACCATTGCTGTGCCGGTCCGGTTTTGTGATCGCTTCTGCGCTGAAGATTAATCAGACGGTTGCGAATAAGATTTTCTGGATTAATGACAGGGCAGCCTCTGTCCTTGCTGCAGTCGTTGTCATCTGCTCTGTCTGTCCTGACTACGTCTACAGTTTCGTTAATCGCATGTTTTTTTGCGATTTCCTGCATCTGCAGTTTTTTCAGCAGTTCCAGATTGTAGCGAGCATCAAAGTTGTGTTCGTTTTTTGTTTCTAGCACCTGCTGGTAGAGAAGAATGGCTGTTTCTATTTCACCGTTCATTGCATATGCGTTTGCCAGATTGTAGGTTCTCAGAATATTATCCGAGTTTTTGGAAGCTGATTCGTATGCTTCTATGGCCTTTGAATATTCACCGGCCTTGTAATATGCATTGCCCTTCCATATTTTATCGTTGAACTCTTCAGCTGCCTTGTCGTACTGTGCACTGTTAAACAGTTCGATTCCCTCCATATCTCCGGCATATGTTTCCGGGGAGTAGAACAGTGATGAAGACAGAATAAACGTTACAAGCAGAGAGAATATGAATCCCTGCCTGAATACCAGAACCAGCAGCAGAAGAGGAAGCGCCATCCAGTAGCCCAGATCGCATTCGTGGTACACATCCCTGATTTCAACATTGTGGCGTGCCGCCGAAACTCTGAAAATGTCGCTGAGTTCGTTTTCATTTTTCGAACTGTAGATCTTGATCTTTGCATTTTTTACAAGCGTTTCTACATTTTTGAGATCAGATCTGGCAACAACTATCTCTCCGTTGTTGTCTTTCAGCAGTGAGCCGTTGCCGAGCTTAAGGGCAGAGCCTTCATTTGTTCCGATGACATAAATGTAGAAGTTGTCATCAGACTGGTTGACGTATTCAGCCAGCTTGAGAGCTTCGCTTTCCTGACTGATGCCGTCCGTGATTACAAGAATGTTTCCCTGAACGTTCATTTCCTTCGGTATTTCTGATGCATGCTGTACCGCCCGCATTAAATCTGTGCCCTGCATCGGCATAACCGACGGATCCAGCTGTCTTATGTAGGTTTTCAGCGTGTTGAAATCATTTGTCGGAGGTACCAGAGTATAGGCGTTGCCGGCAAACACGACAAGGGCAATCTTTTTGGTAGGTGTAGCCCTGTTAAGAAGCTGATTCAGGGAGTAGCGCATCTGCATATAGCGGTTCGGTCTGATGTCGTCCGCCAGCATGGAATTGGAGAGATCCATGACCCAGACCCACAGTTCCTCGTTTTGAAACAGAGGTTTGTCCTCATCAACTACTGTCGGTCCAGACAGTGCAAGAACACCAAGGATCCAGGGCAGTGTGAAAAGCTTGAAATTACGCCGTATCTTTCTGGTATTTTCAAGATTAAAGAAATTGTATATCTCCTTTGTCATCATCTGCTGGGAGGAGTTGACCTTTCTGAACCTGATGAGGTAGAAAAGTACAGGAACCACCAGAAGTATGAGAAGCCACGGTCTGGCTATGTAGAAACTACTCATAGTGCCTCCTTACAAGATATGCGGCAATGAAGGAAAGCAGCAGGGACATGAGCAGCGGTATGTAGTACAGTTCATAGACATGCTGGAAATATTTTTCTGTTGTAATTTTGGGTTCACTGGCGTTGATATTGTCGTAAATCTGGGAAAGTGATTCCGGATCCTGTGCTCTGAAGAATTTACCGCCGGTTTCTTCTGCAATTTTGCGCAGTGACTCCAGATCAATCTGCCTGGTGGCATTATTGTTCATGGCACCGTATCCGATGGTGTAAACCTTCATTTCCGTGTTAAGAGCGTACGTGATTGCATCGTCAACAGAAATTTTTGCGGATGTATCCCTGCCGTCGGTGAGCAGTATCAGGATCCTGTTGGAGTTTTGAGTCTGGGACATCGTCTGGCCGGCCAGAATAATGGCATCACCGATAGACGTAAGGTTCCCGGCAAGATTGGTCTCCAGTTCATCTACAAAACTGTTGTAGAGTCTGTGATCACCGGTGAGCGGTGACATGATGAATGCCTTTTCTGCAAATACCTCAAGACCGAAATTGTCCTGAGGTCTGCTGTTTACGAATTTTCTTAGCTCCTGTTTCAGAACTGAAAGTCTTGATACGTAGGTCTTGCCTATGAACATATCCTGCATATCCATGGACGGTGAAACGTCCACAGCCATCATGATATTGTAGTTTTCTTTCTGAACCAGAATCGGATCAGTTATGTAGACGGGTCTTGCAGCTGCCACTGTGAGACATATGTAACTCAGAACACTGATGATCACAAGGATCAGCGAAATCTTGGGACTTCTGTTCTTGACAATGGGAATGGACGGCAGTCTGATTGGTTTGCGGTTCGGCTCCCTGAGCGGCCAGAAATAATAGACCAGGTAAGGGAGTATAAGGATAATAAGCACAAGGGGGTATTTTATCTGGATCATGCAAATCTCCAAAGGTTAGAGCAGAGCCATAAAACCCCGTGGCGGTACAATTTTCGTTTTTCCTGCCTTGTCAGAATGTGTCCGCCGTAAAGCAAAGCGTCCCAGTCCTCCACAATTTTTGAAAAATGGCAGATCCCGGTACTGTCAAGAAAATCAGTCCATTTTTTCCCGGACAGTGAAGCATACCTTTCCTTTGGAAAATACCTTCCGCAGGATTCCTTCAGAAGGCTGTTCATGTCTCCAACAAAAGAAGAGGATCTGAAGAAAATTCTGGTCAGACGGAAAAGATCCCTGATGACGGGAACTACTCTTGCGAGCAGAAGGAACAGAACAACCAGGACAGTCAGTACAACCAGAATATAAGTGACATACAGACCCATGTTCGTCGGTTCGGCACCGAGATGGATGTCCTTTAGTCCCAGGTTACTTATTTCTTCGACTTTATACATACTTTTTTACTGTTTCGCTGCATCGATTCTGATAAAACGCTGGCAGGAATGCTTAAGCTGAGTAGACAGAACTCTCATGCGGTGCATGCCGATCTTTCTGTAATCGTCAGTGAATTTCTTATCGGGACTGACCACGTATCCGATGCTGTTGTCATTGTCGACATACAGCATCCCGGGATTCTTCAGTTCAATCTCCATCCGATCGAACACCTGATAGCAGTAGACGATATGGTTAATATTCAGGTATCTGAGAATTATGGCCGCCTTTGAAGTCAGTCTGTAAAAATCAGAGATGACGTATACAACACTTCCCGGCCGGATTGAATCTGTCAGAAGCTGCAGCGCATCACCTATGTTTCTGGAACTGGTTCGATCCTGAAGTCCTCTGTTGTAGCAGGCATGAACCTTTTTGATGATGTTGAGTACATCGTGATGTCTGCCACCAGGGGTTGTTCTTACGATTTCGTTTCCTGAAATGATAATGCTGGATACCTTATCGTGATTAAGCACTGCCTGCCATGCCGTAGACGCCGTCAGCAGAGCTGCCACTCTCGATTTTAGCTGTCCCTGGGAACCGAAATACATGGTTTCACTCAGATCAGAAACGATGTATGTACATCTGTCCCGCTCTTCTCTGAAAAGTTTCGTGTGGGGCTTTCCTGATCTGGCTGTAATATACCAGTCTATATTACGGACATCATCACCGGGGACATAGGGTCTGACCTCGTCAAACTCCATGCCTCTTCCCTTGGCGCTGGAAGCCTGAAATCCGAATCTGGGACTTGCAACCTTGCTGATCGGCAGAACAACATTTGAAGGAGGCACATTTACCAGATCTTCAAATGTTAATTCGATGGCACTCATGATACTACCACCAGACTGAGGATCTTCTCGATAACATCATCCGGCTTTATTCCGTCAGCTTCGGCCTCCATACTTATAATAATACGGTGGCGCATGACAGGATATGCACAGACCTGTATGTCGTCAGGTATTACATAATCGCGGTCGCTGAGCCAGGCCCTGGCGCATGCACATCGCCAGAGTGCTATTGTAGCTCTCGGACTTACACCGCAGGATATCCATCTTGCCAGATCACCGTTGACAGCCAGCGGATTGCGTGTGGCGTTCACTATGTTGACAATGTATTTCTGCAGCTCCTCGGATACCTTGGTTTCAAGAACGCTTGCTCTTGCTTCAAAAAGCTCCTTCTGAGTAAGAACGGGATGTTCCTTTTCCTCTTTTCTGTGCTGGATTTCATAGTGATTCAGCTGAAGAATGCTGAGTTCATCCTTGGCATCCGGATAGTCTATCTTTATGTGCAGCATGAACCTGTCCAGCTGAGCCTCGGGCAGAGGATATGTTCCTTCCTGCTCCAGTGGATTCTGCGTCGCCATGACCAGAAACAGTTCCGGCAGAGTATAGGTCTTGCGTCCTATGGTAATCTGCTTTTCGGCCATTGCTTCAAGCAGAGCACTCTGAACCTTTGCCGGAGCTCTGTTTATTTCATCTGCGAGAAGAAGATGATGGAACAGCGGTCCCGGCTGGAACACAAAGGAGCCGTCCTGGGGACGGTATACATCAGTACCGGTTACATCCGCAGGCAGCAGATCCGGAGTGAACTGGATGCGGTGAAACTTTCCCTCTATGCATTTTGAAAGTTCTTTGATAGCTCTTGTCTTGGCTATACCCGGAGGTCCTTCAACCAGAATGTGACCATCTGAAAGCAGTGCCAGCATAAGTCCGTCAATGAGATCGAGCTGTCCCAGAATCTGGGAGCTCAGATACTGACGAACTGTCTGAACCTTGTCTTTGAACATTTTTGTCTCACTATAAAATTCAATATTTAATAAAATTCGAAATTTCTGAAGATTAATTCAGCTGTATCCCGGAATCTGCACAAACGTTCTGAAAACTTATGATGTTACAGGGATCTGCGTAAATCATTCATCAAAAATGATATAAACTCTTCTTCGGATCAGTATTCCCATATTATAACCGTGAGAAATATAAAAATACACGTTTTAAGGGATGGCAGAATGCCAACTTGTGCGATTGAACAGATTTATGCCGATTTAAACTTTTGGAGAGTCTGTATCAAAGAAAGGGAATGATGAAAATTAATTTTCTGATGCTTCGGGAATCTGTTTCATCCGCAGATTCGGGCTGATTCCTCAGCATCGTATGAGTGCAGAATTTTCAGCCTCTGTAAAACGATAGTCTGATGCGGCTGCCGGGTGGCAGTCTGACTGACTGTCATCCCGTTTGCCGGATACATAATTATGATGATAGAATCTGCTGTACCCATTCGGATAATGACCTGAGCGGTACTTCAGGTCAGCAGTGAAAACAACGGAGTAATTATGATAGTGATAGTGAGACATGGGCAGGCTGAAGCGGCTGCACTGATTGACAGAAACCGTCTTCTTACGGAAAAGGGTAAAGCCTCAGTCGAAAAGAGAGCTGAAGAACTTGCCGGAAAGTGCAGAAACTTCAGGGAAGTTCTGGTTAGTCCGTATCTCAGAACTCTGCAGACCTTTGATATTCTCAAGCCGCTGCTCGATGTGGGAAGAGTTCAGATTACAGACGAACTTGTTCCAAATGCCTCTCCTTCCATTGCTGATTACATCCGGTATGCAGACGGGCAGGGCGGTAATGTTCTGGTGGTAAGTCATATGCCTCTTGTCAGCGGCATTGTTTCAGAGCTTTGCGGACCGTCGGCTTTCAGTGCGTTTGATCCAGGTGATTTTTATCTTTTGGACAGAAAAGAGGATGAAGTACTCTACAAAGTGATCTATACAACAAATTCGTTCTCATTAATGTAAATTATACTTGTTCAATACGATCTTTTTCATATAAAGACTAGATGGTGGTTTAATGTTTTGAACCGGTTTTTCATGGATGAAAAACTGACAGGCAAGGAATGCACTAACCCTACTGATACAGTTATGCAGGAGTTGTGTAGATGAGAATTTTTAAATTCTATTCCCCGCTAGCTATTGCCAAGCATGTTAAACTTTTTTTCAAGGGAAGAATTTATATCAACGGTCGCGGAGGTTATGTGTTTGAGCGTGGCAGAGTTGTCATGCCGGAGAAGCCTGATCAGGTTCATTCTGATACTGTTACGGAAATAAACAGAAGAATACAGTCATTGTCTTAGTTTTCAGTGTTTTTTCGTTTTTTCAAGTCCTCCTTTGCCTGATCTCCGGTTTTACAATCGGGATCGGGCTTTTTATTTTCTGAGAGTTAAGGTTCATCCACCTTAATTTGCTGTTCCTGAATGTGAAATGCTTCAGAGCGGTCTGTTTTTTGGCTGCATCATTTATCTTTGCCTGTTTGCCGTCGGTGTGATCTGATAATCCTGCAGATGCGTGCCACGTTTTTGTTCCTGTCATACCGAAATCCGGAGGACTGCCTGGCATATCACAGACTCCGACAAGGTTGTGCCTTTCAGATTTTTGTACGTTCCTCCTGTTATAACATCCTGAAATGAGATTATTTTGTAGCTTACTGTTCGGTAATTTCAGACTGTCGTCATTTTTTCATTTGCTGAATGGGGTATAATTCACGAGGTTTGACAGAAATTCAATTTGATTCATAAGTTTTTGTATTCTGTACTGCTTTTATGTTTTGCTGATTTGTATGGCATACAGCTTTCGCAGTGACAGTATGCATATGTGTTTATTCGGGGTATCAGAGGTTCAGCATGGATGAAATTACATCAGACTACAATTTTGTTTCCGAAGAGGTGATTCAGGCGGAAATAAATCAGGAACTGTCTACTGTGGGAGATATGCTAAGATATCTTACAACAGCAATTTCAAAATCAGGTGTGTACTGCGGTCATGGCTCTGAAACTCCATACCAGGAGGCAGCTCAGCTGCTGAGTTTTGTTCTCGGTCTTGATTATGAGGAACTTGAAGGATTCAAGAGTTCTTTTGTTACGGCAAGAGAGCGCAGAGATATTTTTGAGTGTGTCCGTACCAGAATTTTTGAACGTGTTCCTACTCCTTACATAACGAACATATCCTACTTTGCAGGACTTCGTCTCTATGTGGATGAAAGAGTTCTTATTCCGCGTTCGCCTATAGCCGAGCTTATTGACAACCGTTTTGAGCCGTACCTGCAGAATGATGCGTCTCTCGTTCTGGATCTGTGTACCGGATCCGGGTGCCTGGCTATTGCAATAGCGGAGAAGCTTGGCGTGGAGGTTGATGCGGTAGATATATCCGATGATGCTCTGGATGTATGTGCCTACAACGTGGATCTCTACAATATGACTGATGAGGTATTTCCTATCAAATCAGATCTCTTTGCAAATCTGGAGGACGGAGTTCTCTATGATTTGATCGTTTCAAATCCTCCGTATGTCGATGAGTACGACATGGAAAATCTTCCTGAAGAGTTTTTGCATGAGCCACAGTCTGCTCTTGCTGCAGGTGAAGACGGACTTGATATAGTCAGAAGGATTCTGAGGGACGCATCTGATTATCTTAAGCCTGACGGATATCTCATCTGTGAGGTGGGGAACAGTATGGATGCTCTTTCCGAACTTTATCCTGAAGTTGATTTCGAGTGGATACAGTTAAAGAACGGCGGAAAAGGGGTGTTTGCCATTTCCTGTGATGAATTGAAAAAGAACAGAAGTGTATTTGAGGAGCTGTAATGTCGGGAAATACCTTTGGACAGAATTTTACCGTAACCACATGTGGTGAAAGTCACGGACCGGGACTTATTGCCATTGTTGATGGCTGCCCTCCTGGACTCGAACTGTCCGAATCTGATATTCAGAGAGATCTGGATATGAGAAAACCGGGGCGCAATCCTTTCACCACTCCCCGAAAGGAGGATGACAAGGTTGAGATTATTTCCGGTGTTTTTGAGGGCAGGACAACAGGAACTCCGATAGGTCTGCTTATCCGCAATGAGAACCAGAGATCCGGTGATTATTCGGACATTATGAACAAGTTCCGGCCGGGGCATGCTGATTTCTCATATCAGCAGAAATACGGTCTGAGGGATTACAGAGGCGGAGGACGTGCTTCGGCCCGCGAGACAGCTATGCGTGTGGCAGCCGGTGCGATTGCCAGAAAATATCTCGGATCCCGGGCAGGGATTAAGATCAGGGGATGTCTTACCCAGATCGGATCTGTCAAGGCTGATTTCTGCAATCTGGAGCAGGTATACGGCAATCCGTTCTTTTTTGCAGATCCTCAGAAGATTAACGAGGTAGAGGAATATCTGAGAGATCTCAAGAAATCCGGTGATTCCGTCGGTGCCATCGTCAAGGTTGTGGCTGACGGTGTTCCTGTCGGACTTGGAGAACCGGTTTTCGATCGTCTGGATGCAGATTTGGCCTATGCCATGATGGGAATCAATGCTGTTAAGGGTGTTGAAATAGGAGACGGTTTTGCAGTGGCGGATCAGAGGGGATCTGCACATCGTGATCTTATGGACAAAACCGGTTTTCTTTCCAATCATGACGGTGGAATTCTAGGAGGGATCAGCAACGGCAATCCAATAGAAGTTACCGTTGCTTTCAAGCCGACATCCAGCATTCTGATACCGGGGGAGACCATTGATATTGACGGCAACAGTGCTGAAATTGTAACCAGGGGCAGACATGATCCGTGTGTCGGTATCAGAGCTGTTCCTATTGTGGAAGCCATGATGGCTCTGGTACTGATGGATCATTTCCTGAGAGATCGGGCCCAGAATGCCGATGTGAACAGAAGAATGTATTTCTGATCTTTTACGGTTTTTTGGGTGAGCAATTCGGTCTGTGACTGAAGTACGGGATTTTTATGCGTGATGCCGCAGTCTGATTGGAGAACCGTTCCGGTATGAGTGTTTCTGATCTGAAATATTCTCCGATGTCTGACGGAATTCACTGGTGTTTAGTTGTAGGGAAGTGACAGTCACAGCAATCTATGTGCTGGAATCAGTCACTTCAGTGTTTTTTTTGTTTAGGTATTGTTATGTCTTTTTTAACCAAGTTTCTTATGACAGCGGTGGCCTCTGCAGCTGCTGTTTCTTTTTCCTTATCTGCTGCAGCCAAGGATTACACCAAAGAAGAACTGGAGCAGATTATTCACAGTTACATAGTGGATCATCCGGAAGTCCTTGTTGAGGCCAGCGCCAACCTTCAGAAAAGAAAGGCTGAGTTGACAGCTCAGAATGAATCCATGTATCTGAAGACCTTTGAAAAGGAGATTTTTCATTCCGACGCAGATGCCACAGTTGGTCCTAAAGATGCCAGGAATGTTATAGTTGAATTTTCCGATTATAACTGCGGATACTGCAAGCATTCCAAAAAACTGTTTTTCAAGGTTATTGAAAATCATAAGGATAAGGGTGATATCCGCTACATATTCAAGGAATACCCAATCCTTGGAGCTGGTTCAGAGGTATCAGCAAGAGCTTCTCTGGCGGTGTACAAACTGTATCCTGAAAAGTTCCTGGATTACCATATGTCCGTAATCAACAGTGCATCCCGTATCTCTTCCGATGCAGATCTTAAACCTTATGTTGAAAAACTGGGAATGGACTGGGGGGCAGTCAAAAAACTCATGTCTGACAAGTCCATCAGCGACACCATCGATAAGAATATGAATCTCGGTATGGCAATGGAGGTTACAGGTACTCCATGCTACATCATTAACGGAAAATTTGTGCGCGGTGCTCCGCAGACTGTTGAATACATAGAATCACAGCTGGTCAAATAAGCACAGATTATCTGAATCCTGTAAGGAACTGTTGTTTTCATGTATCCCTCTGTATACTTCATGTTGCAGGGGGATACTGCGTATGGATGTATTCGGTCAGATTTTTTACTTTCCAGCGGTACATTTTTGTGTCTGCAGACTGCCCGGCGGTGAAGATAATACTGCTGATGATTTCGTGAACAGAAGCAAATGTTCAGAAACTGACTGTTTTTTGAATTAAGAAACTGAGAAAACTGACGGAGAAAACGAATCTAAAGAAGTACAGGCAAACCTTCTGGTATGAACCTGCCTCATTTTGAACCTGTATAAACGGGTGAGAGACAAGCCACATCCCAGTACTCAATCCAACCGGCTTGGCTGCTTCCTTCCGGACCTGACCTGGTAACCAGCGAATCAATACGGGAGGACCTGTCCCCCATAACGCTAGGAATAATACAGTATACCTGTTTTAAATTCAACGGTTTTGTTTTATTTTGTTTGGCTCTGTTCAGGAAAAGTGTTGATTTTGCTAATTGTGATGTATATCACGTTTTAGTACAATTACTTATAATATAAATATA